>JAUHYN010001117.1 GCA_030426505.1 bacterium
AACCTCCTCGGCGACATCGCGCTCGTCGGCCTCGAATAGCCTCGTACGGTCCGACCGGTACGCCGGTCGACCGGTCCCTCGAGGCGCCCTTCTCCCCACAATCCCGGTCGGACCACGGTCCCATGTCGGTCCCCTCGCTTTTCGGGGAAGGTGAGCGCGCCGTGGTGCGGGTGCTCGTAGGCAAAACGATCGTCGAGCAGGACGCGCCGGCGCTCGCGCGCTTGCGCGAGACCTACGCGCGCGTCGTCGTGGACATCGGCACCGGCGACGGCCGCTTCGTGCTCCGCGGCGCGCGCGAGGAGCCGGACGCGTTGTACGTCGGCGTCGACGCCGTCGCGGACAACATGGTCGCGACCGCACAGAAGGCGCGCAAGAAGCCGGCGAAGGGCGGCGCGTCGAACACGTTGTTCGTCGTGTCGGCGATCGAGCAGCTCCCGGACGTGTTCGACGGTTGGGCCGACGCGCTGCACGTCGGCTACCCGTGGGGATCGTTGCTACGCGCGTTCGTCGCGCCGGACCCCGAGGTGCTCGAGCGCATCGTGCGCATCGCGAAGCCGGGCGCTCAGATCTTCGTGCGGCTCAACCAGAGCGTCTTCGACGACGGCGAGTACATGACGCGCCTCGAGCTGCCGCCGTTCGATCCCACGCGCCTCGCAGCGACGCTCGGCTCGGTGGGCTTCGAGGTCGAGAGCGCCGAGGTCCTCGCCGGTGACGTCGGGGAGCGGACGACCTGGGAGCGAAGGCTCGTCGCGGGGAGCCACCGGAAGACGTACGCGATCCGCGGCGTGCGCAGCGAGGCGATGGCGAAGTCCGCCCCGGCGACGTGAGTCGCGTCTACAGTTCGAGCGGCGGCAACGTCCCGGGGAGTTCGCGCTCACCGCCGGAAGACGCGATCACCACGCCGCCGATCACCGCGCCCACCACGACGACGCCGGCCGCGGTCCAGAACCACCACGTGGCGTAGATCGGTTTGGGCTCCGCCGTCGGCGGGGGCGCCGTCAGCGGCGGAGCGGGGCGCGTGACGATGACGGACAGCGGTGACGTCGCGTCGGCGACGGTGGCGAGATCGGCGTCTTCGCCGCGGCCGACCAGGTAGTAGTCGAGGCGGAGGCGCGTGAGGTCGGGGACCTCGACGACGGCCTCCACGCGGTCTTCGGTGCGGGTCATCAGGTGGCGCTCGAAGGCGTCGCCGGACCGCGCGTACAGATCGACGCCGACGAGCGCACCGCGCGGATCTTCGACGCGCGCGGACACGACGACGCGCCGGCCCTCCGGGAGGGCGGTGACGTCGCGGATCCGGGGTGCGACCGAGCTGCGAGCGCGCTCGAAGACTTCGCGGATCTTGGGCGACAGGCGCGGGTCGAGGTCGTAGCTCGGGTCGAGCGCGAGGAGCGCCTCGAACGCGGCTTCCGCGCTCTGCGGTTTGTCGCGCGCGATGTAGGCGACGCCGAGGAGGCGGTAGGCCTCGATGCGGTCGGCGTCGGTGAGGTCGGGATCGCGGAGCGTTCGCTCGAGGAGCGTGATGCCGGACTTGTACCTCAGCTCCTCCGTGATGAGCCGGTCCGCTTGTTCGACGCGGTCATCGGCGGCGCCGGCGCGGCCGCTGGCCCCGGACGCGAGGAGGAGGGCGACGAGGGCGGCGGCGCGTCGTCCGGCGCGATGGGGCGCGCAGTGTTCGGGCCGGCGGAGCACCGGGGGCGACGGTAGAGCCCAACCGGACCGACGACAAGCGGAGCGGGTCCGCGCGCGGAAGGGCTTATACTCGGCGGCGCGTGGGGCGCGGCATACCGTTCGGGGAGTACCGGCTCCTCCGCCGACTCGGTTCGGGGGGGATGGCCGAGGTGTTCCTCGCGAAGCGCGAGGGGCCGGGCGGGTTCGAGAAGCAGCTCGTCATCAAGCGCATCCTCCCGCACCTCGCGGCGTCCGAGCGCTTCACGTCGATGTTCCTCAAGGAGGCGCGGCTCGCGGCGCTGGTCGACCACCCGAACCTCGTCCACGTCTCGAGCTTCGGGGAGATCGACGGCGAGTACTACCTCGCGATGGAGTACGTGGACGGCTGTACGCTCGCCGACTTCCTCCAGCGCACCGGCGTGCTCTCGCCCGGCGTCGCGGCGCGCATCGTGGTCGACGTGCTCGAAGCGCTCTACGCGATCCACACCGCGAAGAACGAAGACGGCGCGCCGATGGCGCTCGTGCATCGGGACGTCACGCCGCGCAACGTGATGATCACGCGCGCGGGCGCGGTGAAGCTGCTCGACTTCGGGATCGCGATGACCGCGGAGGACGAGGGCCTCTCGTCGATGGGCACGCGGCGCTACATGGCGCCCGAGCAGTACGACGGCACGGGGATCGATCACCGCGCGGATCTGTTCGGCGCGGGCGTGCTGCTCTACCTCACGATCAGCGGCTCGTTGCCGTTCGCGGGGCGGCCGGTCGAGCGCGCGAAGCGACACAAGCGCATCCCGGACGGCGTGTGGAAGGCGCTCGGGCCCGCGCTCGAGCTGCACGCCGCGGATCGCCCGGCGGACGCGCGCGCGATGCAGCAACCGTTGGAGTTGTTCGTCGCGTCGCGCGGGATCGAAGGGACGCGCGCGCACCTCGCCGAGCTCGCGAGCGCGCTGACGCCATCGCCCGCGGCGCGCGCGCTGTCGCGCCTCACTCAGATCGGTGCGTTGACACGCAAGACGGGGACGGGCGTCGAGGGCACTTCGGACACGCCCCCGTCGCGGCGGCGCGCGGCTGTCGCGGTGGGCGGGTTGATCGTCGCGGCCGGGCTGGGGGCGGGCGTGTTCTACGCCGCGAGCGGCCCGGACGACGCGGTCGCGATGCACACGCCGGAGCTCCACCCGGTGGCGAACGCCGCGGCCGAAAGCGACGCGACCGATGCGGATCTCGAGGGGGCCGACGCCCCGGCGCTCCCGGAGGACCCGTTGCCGGAGGGCGACGCGACGGCGTTCGCGCGGGACGACGATGGGGCGCCGCCCGACGGTGAGGCCCCGGCCGTGGCGGCGCGCGGTGTCGCCCGGAACGGGGAACCCGGGCGCGACGATGCACGGGATGCGGACGGCGCGCGCGAGGGAGCGACGGCGCAGGTCGGTGAGGACACGCGCGAGCCTCGCGTCGGCGCAGCGGGGACGCGGGGGGGCGTG
>JAUHYN010000046.1 GCA_030426505.1 bacterium
TTCGGTGCGGGTTTCGTTCGCCATGGTGTGCCTTTCGGCGCCGCTCTAGCAGGTTTGCTCGCGGTCGCGCTACCTCTCTTGGCTGGCTGCGGCGGCGATGTCGACCTGTTCGTGACGAGCCCGCCCGCGGATGACGCGCATCGGACCCGGATCCTCGCGGTCTACGACAACAGCGGCGTCGAAGCCGTGATCTTCGCGCTGAACGGACGCGACATCGCGCAGGGGCGATTCATGCGCGACCTCGCCGCGGACGACGTGCAGCTGTACGCACTCGACTTCACGCAGTCGCTGGAAGACCTCGAGATGGTCGGCGGTCGGCTCGGGCCTGCGGCGCAGGACGAACGCCCGTGCGCGCTCGCCGCGCCCGCCGTCGTCCGCCGCGCCGACGTCCGGGATCGATCGGCGTCGGCCTGGATCAACGTGCGGCCCGCGGACGTGCGCAAGGAGATCATCACGCACCTCATCCGCGGCGAGGAGTCGTGCAAGGAGATCGATCTGTGCCGCTCGGTCCGCGCCGTCCAGTACGCCGTCAACGACCCCGCGAACATCGAGATCATCCTCCGCATCGACGACTTCACCGCGCTCGTCGGCTCGCGCGCGCGCCGCTTCGTGACCGCGACGCGCGACGGCGTCACCGCGCGCCCGCAGCTCGACGGCTACCCGGGTCGCGCCGCGGCGCTCGATCGCCAAGGCAACCTGTGGCTCGGCGGCTCCGGCGGGCGCGTCCTGTATGGCACCCCGCTCACGCCGATGAACGACAGGTCGATCGACAGCGACGGCCACAACGTCGAAGCGCTCCACGTGACGCGCGAAGGGCTCGTGTACGCCGTCGCGATGACGGAGTCGTCCACGAGCACGCGCCTGTATCGACACGACGGCACGTCGTGGTCGCTCCTCGACGAACACGCCGAGCCGGCGAGCGGCTCGGAGTCGGCCAACGCGAAGATCGTCGAGATGCGCGACGGCACGGTCGTGGCGATCGATGGCAGCGCGATCGTCTGGGTCGTCGGCACCGACGGCTCCGTGGATCGCACGACGCCACCGTTCGACAACCGCTTCACCGCGATCACCGTCCACCCACGCCTCGGCGTCGCGATCGGGACGGACCTCGGCTACATGTACACGAGCCTCAGTCCGCTCTCCGGCGAGTGGATTCGACGCGGGGCCCCCATCGCGCGGACGATCGAGGCGGCGGGGATCTACCAGGACGCGCTGCTGTACGGAGGCGCGAACGGGATCCTCGGGCAGTTCTACGAAGGCAGCGTCGACTGTCCGCTCGACCCGAGCGTCGGGACCGACCTGAACCTGATGGCCGTCTTCGACGACGGCATCATCATGGGCGGGGGCAACCTCTCGAGCGGCTCGAACCGCGTGGCCTGGGTCCAGCTCGACTGACGACGGGCGGCGCCGCACGCGCTATGATCGCGCGCGTGGCGAGGCTTCGGAGCGTTCGGGACGGCCGCGAGATCGTCGTCGTCTCGCGGATTCGAATCGGTCGCGCCTCGGACGCACACCTCTCCCTCGACACCGCGTGTGTCTCGCTCGAACACGCCCTCGTCCGCTGGGGCGACGGCGCTTGGGAAGTGCGCGACCTCGGCAGCCGCAACGGGACGTTCGTGAACGGTCGCGGGATCGTCGCGGGCGAGACCGTGGAGATCGACGTCGGGACGCGCCTCGCCTTCGGCGAGATCGAAGAAGCCTGGGACGTCGTGGAAGCCGACGCGCCGACGGTCTACGCGGAGCGCGACGACGGCGAGGCCGCGGCCGGCAAGGACGGGCTGTTGGTGTTGCCGAGCGTCGAGCGCCCGGAGCTGTCGATCTACGAGGGCGCCGCGGGGTGGTGCATCGAAGGCGACGACGGCGACGCGGAGGCGATCGAGGACGGCGACACGGTGGTCGCGGGCGGCGAACGCTGGACGGTCCACCTCCCCGAGGTCATGGAGGGCACGCCGGCGTTCCAGGCGTCGCCGACGATCGACACGATCAACGTGCGCTTCGCGGTGAGCCAAGACGAGGAGCGCGTCCAGGTCGACATCGTGCATCGCGGTCGCGTGACTGCGCTCGAGCCGGCGTGGCACGGCTACGTCCTGTTGACGCTCGCGCGCGTGCGCGCGGAGGAGCAGGACCGGCCGGTCGAAGAGCGCGGCTGGGTGAAGCGCGATCGCCTCTCGAAGATGCTCCGTATGGACTCGAACGGGTTGAACGTCGCGATCCACAAGGCGCGTGAGCAGCTGTTGTCGGCGGGCGTGTTGGGCGGCGCGGGGATCGTCGAAGTGAAGCGCGGCGCGCGGCGGTTCGGGATCGATCGCTTCGAGATCTCGCGGATGTGATGAGCGCTGGTTCGCAGCTCGAGCCCGGCGCGTTGGTCGACGCGCGCTACCGAATTCTCCGCCGCCTCGGCGCGGGCGGCTTCGGTGAAGTGTGGCTCGCGCTCGACGAGACGGCCGGCGGGATCGGGCGCGAGGTCGCGTTGAAGTTGCTCCACCCGCGCGTGTTCGAGATGGGCGACGTGGTGCGGGAGCGCTTCGACCAAGAGGCGGAGATCCTCGCGCGGCTCGATCACCCGAGCGTGGTGCGGCCACTCGCGTTCTCGCGCACCGAGTCGATGGCGTACCTCGCGATGGAGTTCGTGGAGGGCGTCCCGCTGGACCGCGTGCTGAAGCAGTGCTCGAAGACCGGCGAGCACCTCGACCCGTCGGAGATCGTGCGCGTGTTCGACGAGCTCGCCGCGGCGGTCCACTACCTCCACGGCGAAGGCGTCGTGCATCGCGACCTCAAGCCGAGCAACGTGATGTTCGTGCGGCGCGGCGGGCGCGCGTTCGTGAAGCTCCTCGACCTCGGCGTCGCGCGCATCCTCACGCCGACGGAGCGCGACGCGACGACGCTGGGGCGCGTGGTCGGCTCGCTGCACTACGCGTCGCCGGAGCAGATCCGCGGGCTGCGCGCGGACGCCCGCAGCGACGTGTTCGCGCTCGGCGTGATCCTCTTCGAGCTGGTCACTTCGCACCGCGCATTCCTCCTGGACGAAGTCGGCCGCCCCGCGCCCGCGTACAAGCCGCCGCTGAAGCTGGAGACGAACGCGCTGCCTCGGGTGGGCGGACGAATCATGAGCGGCCCGCGACCGAAGGTGAGCGACGCTCGCGAAGGTGTCCCGTTGGAGCTCGACGCGATCGTGGCGCGCGCGCTCGCGATCGATCCCGCGGAGCGCTTCGAGTCCGCGCAGGCGCTCGCGGCGGCGGCGGTGCCCCTCCTCGCGGAGCTCGGGCGCGACCGCGGCACGACGATCTACGCGATGCTCTCGGACGTCGACATCGTCGCGCAGGACGAAGTGGGCGCGGCGGACACGGTGCCTTCGGCGGACGCGTCCGGCTTCGACGCCCGGGACACCGCGCCCCCGCGCGGCGATGTGTTCGACGCGACCGACGCCGCGATGGCGAGCGTGGCGGGGCCGGCGTTCGAGGATCGGAGTTCGCGGGGATCGCGGAGTTGGATGGCGGCGGCGGTGCTGGTCGCGATCGGGGCGGCGATGTTCGTGTACGTGGGGAGTGTGGAGCGAGCGCCAGTGGTGCGGGCGCCGGAGGAGGCGCCGGCGGTGGTGGCCGAGCCGCGCGCGGAGGCGGCCGATCCAGAGATCGCGGAGCGGCCGGAGGGCGGCTACGATGCGGTGGATTCGCAGCGCGCGGCGGAAGCGGCGAACGGTCGAGGCGCCGATGCGCCGAACCGAAGCGCACGCGAGGATACCGCGGCACGCTCGGGCACTCTGCGATCCTCCGAACCCGTGCCGCGGATCGAGCGCGAACCGCGACCCGTCGCCGACCCCTTGATCCCGCCCGCGACGCGTCAACGCCTCGATCGACTCGTCGCGACTGCGCGCGCGGAACCGACGAACCTCGCGCACGTCGCCGCGCTCGGCGACGCGCTGAGGAAGACCGTGGCGACGCTCCCGACCGGGACGAAGCGCACCCGCATCGAGCGTCGGATCGAAGCGGCCGAGATGGACGGCGACGTGGAAGCGCTCGCGGCTTGTGTGCGGGCGTTGCCGTAGACCGTCCCCTCAGCGAGACGGAGAGAACACCTCGCGCGCAGTCGACGACGTCGTGGTCGCGGACCGCCGGGCGCCGATGCGCAGAGGGCCTCGCACACACGCGCCGTCGCGGGCGGTACATGCGCCGCCGTCGCGGCAGAGGGTGGAGCGAGCGCAGTCCTCGTCGGAGGCCGCGCGGCACTCGAGGGGGGCTTCGCCGAGGCTGCACAGACCGAGCTCCGTGCAATCGTCGGTGTCTTCGCAGCGTCGTTGGTTCTTCTCCGCCTCCCGGGCCGCCCTGCGGTCGAGGAGGGCGTCGCAGAACCGGTCGACGCCCGCGTCGCACAACCTGACGAGGTCTTCGTCGCTCTGGCTGGAGACCGCTTCGCGTCGCTCGCGTTTGCGTCGTTTGAAGTTCGGCGGGATCCGATCGCCGCCTCCGCCGTCGCCGAAATACACCGAGCAGGTCGAGTTGTCGGGGCCGTACCAGTTCCCGGTGGCGGCGTCGACGAGCAGCGGAAGGAGGCCGAGGAGCACGTCCGCCAAGAGCCAGCCGGCCTTCACCTCGCGCCCGATTCGACACGGCTTGCTCTGGTCGCCGTACGTGACGTCGACGCTCGCGCGGCCGCCCCGCGGAACCTGCACCACGCATGGGGTCCGCGCCTGATAGACGTCATCCACGAGGACACGGGCTCCCTCCGGCGTGGAACTGACCGCGACATCATAGGTCTTGGGCCCCAGCACCGTGGCACAACCCGTCGATGCGCCGAGCACCCCGAACAGGAAGGCGATGGCGATGGCGTTCCGGGTACCCGCTACGTTCTTCGTCGTCACGAGGCCAATCATCGACGTCGCTCGGTCGACGACCAACACATGCGCGGACTGTGAGCGCACTCAACGCAAGGCCGCTTGCGCGCTTCCCCAACCAGTGCGCCTTGCAGGACACCCACTCGGGCCGAGTCAACCGCACCTCGATCCGCTAAGCTCACCCCTCCGTGGCTGTCGCGTTCCCGCTCGCCGTCGCGCTCGCCGTCGTGCCGGGCGCGGCCCGGCTGACGATCGGCGAGCGGACGCCCGCGCTGGTGGTCGTCGCGCTCCCGAAGGGCGCGGCGCCCGCGACGCCCGCGACGGAGCTGACCCGCGCCGCCGACGTCGCGTTCCGGGAGCGCACCGGCCTCGACTTCCGCGCGCCCGACCAAGCGGGCGTCGACGCCGAGCGCATCGCGCGCTGCGACGGCCCCGGGCGCCTCGCGTGCTGGGTCGAGACCGCGCGCGCCGGGCGCGATCGGCTCGCCGCGATCCTCGTCGTTACCGTGCTCCCCGTCGGCGACGGACGCGACCGCGTCGCGCTCACGCTGATCGACGCGGAGCGCGCGAGCCTCTGCCGCGCCGAACCGAGCCTCGGCGAACGCGAAGCGCGCGAGGCCGTCGAAGACTGCATCTTCACCGGCGCCGCGCGCACGCGCCCCGAGGTCGTGGGCCGCGCGGACCTCGACGCGTTCTTCCGTCGCCAGATCGAAGACCCCCTCGCGCCCCTCCTCGATCGCATGGGCGAGCTCGCGCCGTTCGGTCGCCTCGAGGTCGAGACCGAGACCCCGGACGTCGAGCTGTGGATCGATCAGAGCCTCCGCGGCACGCTGTCGACCGGCACCACGCGCGTCGAAGAGCTCCGCGCGGGGCGGCGAATGCTCGCGTTCCGCCGCCCCGGGTTCGCGCCGCTCGTCCGCCCCATACACATCGAGCGCGGCGCCACGGCGACCGCGGCCGCGACGTTGATCTCGCTCGAAGCCTCGCCCGAATCGCGCCGCGTGGTCCTCTACTCCGGCGTCGCCGCCGCCGCGGTCGGCGCGGCGCTCGGCGTCTACGCGATCGCACGCGCGAGCGCGGTCGACAGCGGCTGCCTCGCGACGACCCCCGGCGCGACCTGCCCCTCGCTCGGCGCCCCGCGCTTCGGCCTGAGCACCGACGCGACCCCGACGACCGACCGCGCCGCCGTGAACGACGGCGTCCCGATCCCGATGGTGGCCGCGGGCGTCGGGTTCGCCGGCGCGGGCTGGGCGCTGTCCACGCTCCTCCTCGAAGACGACGGCGGCTTCCCGTGGCGTGAGCTCTTGATCGGAGTCGGCGCGGGCGCCGTCGCCGCGACCGTCGCGGTGTTGGCGGATCCACGATGATCGACACGACCCGCGCGGGGCTACTCGCCGTCACCCTCGCCGCGTGCAGCGCGCCCGCCCCGATCCCGTTCGCGCAGAGCGGCGAGGCCGCGTGGTTCGCCGTCGTCCAACTCGACGGCGAAGCGGTCACCGGCGGCACCGGCCTCCTCCCGCTCGCCGAGAGCGCGCCCGTCTACTTCACCGACGACGCGATCGCGTTGGGCTGGAGCGCCGCCGCGATCGACGCGTTGTCGCCGCCCGAGCGCGGCGTCCTCGCGAGCGGGCGCCTGCGCCAGGCCACGGGCTGCGAGCCTCGACTGCCCGCGCCGTCCGTCGCCGTTCGACTCACCAACGGCAGCGCGGTCGACGCGGTCCCGCCGCTCACCGCGGCGTGGATGGAGACCGCCTGTCCCGACGTCGATCCCTCGGACATCAGCGTCGACGTCGAGTGCAAGCTGTTCCGTTGCCCACTCACCGTGACGTCGCCCGCGCGTTGCCGCTACGAACTCGAGCTCGACTGCGAGCTCGGTCGAATGAACGGGACGCTGTGGCCCGACGGTTCGCTGTGCCTCGAGGCGCTCCCGCCGCTCGCCTGCGAACCCGAGCCCCCGACCCCGCCGCGCGCCGCCACCTACGCGTGCCGCGCGCCCGAGGCCTGCGTCCTCCACGCGTACACCGGCAGCGAGGTCGATCTCGAAGTCGAAGAGATCCGCTTCCTCGACGTCGAGCCCTACAGCCCCACGCCGAGCGTGATCGGCCAGCTCGTCCTCCCGCCCGCCGCCTCCCGCTTCTTCGGCTACGCCCACGACTTCGCGATCTCGAACGACGCCGTCGCGATCAGCGTCGGAGACGGACGCCCGTTCGACGGCTGCGGCCAGGTCATCGACGGCACCATCGAGATCTACGACGCCGACACCATGACCCGCACCGCGAGCGCCGCGGTCGACGGGTGCGTCCAACGCATCGCCGCGACCGACGACGGGTTCCTCGGCTTCGAGCTGCTCAACGGGCGCTTCTTCCTCTCGCGCATCGACGAGCGCGGGCGCGTCACCGAACGCGTCGTCGCCGACACCCGCCTCGCCCCCGCACCCGGGGAGGCACCGTTGCTCTACACGATCGACGCGCGCGCCACTTACTTCGACGTCGTCGGCGGCCGCGCGGTCGTCGCCGTGGTCACCGCGATGCCGCGCGGCACAAAGGTGTTCACGTGGGACGTCGCGAACCTCACCCCTTTGGAGCGCGCGTGGCTGGTCGACGTCACGGTCGTCCACGGCGCGCGCGTCGACGACACCACCGTGATCCTCGGCGACAACGTGAAGCCGCGCGTCCACTGGTTCGACCTCGAAGCCGGCGTCGTCCGCGACTTCGTCCAGTTCCCACCGCAGATCGATCGCGAGGATCACGTGGTGAGCGACGTCTCCTGGACGGGCGACGAAGCGCTCCTCACGCTCAGCCGCAAAAACGCCGGCGTCTACCCCATCACGCGTGCGCAGGTCCTCGAGCGCACCGTGGTCTTCGACGACGACGCGCGCCCGATCGCGACCCTCCGCTGGCCCGGGACCTCGCGGGCGCTCGTCGCCGGCACGTGGTCGCTCGATCAGGTCAACTGGCCGGCGTCGCTCCACGAGCTCGACCTCGAGACGCAGCGCTTCGTCCCGGGCCGCGTCCCGACCGGACACGGGGCGCCCGGGCGCATGATCGCGGATCGCGAAGACCGCATCTGGGTCCTCCTCCCGTGGGACGCGAAGCTCCTCCGCGTGACGCGCTGAGCGCCGTCACCAGTACTCGGGTCGCTCGGGGAGCGGCGCGTCGCACGCCGTGCAGTCGCGGTGATCGTCGGAGACGTCCTCGAGCGAGGCGCACGCCGTACACCGCACCCACAGCCGGTTGATCCGCACCGGCGACCACACGCTGGTCCACACGCTCGCGACGAAGTCCTCGCCGAACAGCTCGCGCATCGCCACCGCGTGGTGCTTCGCCATCGCGCGGTTCATCGAGGCCTCGTCTTCCCACGCCGTCACCGTGAAGCCGCGCAGGCCGATGAAGCCCGTGACGATCGAGATGAAGCCCGGCTCCTCGAGGAAGTCGCGCACGTTCTCCTTGCTGTGTTGCCGCATTCGATCGCGCTCACCCGCGTCTTTGCCGGTGATCCACGTCAGCGCGATCACGCCCGGCGGGCGCTTGTTCCCCGACGCGACGCGCATCGAGTAGCCGTACCTGGCGACCTCGGTCTCGAGCGGCTCGGCGAGCGCGAGCGCGACGAAGTCTTCGGGCGTCATCGCCCCAACGCCTCGATCACGAGGCGCGCGGCGGCGGCGCCCGAGAACTGCTGCTGACCCGTGACCAGCAACCCGTCGCGGACCGCGAACTCCCGGAACCGCTGATCGACCACGAAGTTCGTACCCCCGATCTTCCGCGCCTCGTCCTCGATCCAGAACGGCTGGATGCGCTGCCCCACGAAGTCGTCCGCGAACTGCTCCTCCGCGTTGGCGAAGCCGGTCCACGTCTTGCCGTCAACGAGCAGTTCACCCGTCGACAGCTTCGCCTCGAGGAGCACGCACGTCGCGTGGCACACGAGCGCGGTGACTTTGCCGGCCTCGTAGAACGCGGTGACCAGGCGTTGAACCGCGACATTGCCGCGGAACGTGAACATCGGCGACTGACCGCCCACGAGGAAGATCGCGTCGTAGCCGTCGGGCGAGACGTCCGCCGTACTCTTCGTGTCCTCGACGAGCGCGCGGTGCTTCGCCGACGTCTTGAAGCCGAGGCTCAGCAGGTCGTCGGCGGAGTAGCCGCTGTCGTCCTCGGGGTCGCTGAAGCCATCGGCCTGGAGCGCGCCGCCGTCCGGACTGCGGATCTCCACCTCGTAGCCGGCCTCCGTGAAGGCCCAGTAGGGGTGCGTCAGCTCCGCCCACCAGAAGCCCACGGGCCACTGGGTGACGGTCGACGTCGCGGGGTTCGCGGCGACGAGCAAGATGCGCTTCTTCCGGTCGGGGTGGGTGACGTTGGTGTTGGAACTCATGCGCATGATGCTGGGCGCACCGATGCATTCCATCAAATCGAATCGATGCACATCATAATTGCACGAGATTCAACTACCCAGCCGCGACGCGAGGTGATCGTGCCACGCGCTGAGCGCGCCCTCGAAGGTCGCGAACCGGAGCGCCCGGTTGGCGCCGGTGTCGAGGCCGCGTTGGATCTGCTCCGCGATCCGGAAGTCCTCCTCGAGCGTCTTCAGCGTGAAGGCGTGGTTCGCCTCGAGGAACGCGCGCGCCTTGTCGCCGCGCGGGCCCTCCTCGATCGGGCGGCCGACGGTGATGATGTCGATGCCCGTCGCGTCGATCGCGACCGGGCTCATCGAGATGATCGCGTAGTGCCCGTCCTGCACGAGCACCGACGCATTCGGGTTCAGGTTGTAGAGGACGTTGGCGTGTTCGACGAGCCGCCACTCGGACTCGGGCCGATCACCCAACTGCGCGATCGAAGACTTCGGGAGGACCGAGCGGAGGTTGCCGTCGTACACCTCGAACGTGGAGCGTGTGTCCGTGAAGAAGCGCGCGATCGTGTCGCGGTGCGCGATCTTGAAGTGGTAAGACTCGAGGCCGCCCTCCACGAGGAGCTTCCAGTTCGCGCGCCACACCCGGCGCTCGCGCGCGAAGACCACGAGCCCTTCACCGAGGCCCGCCAACTCGTCGACCAAGCGCTCCGCGCCCGCGCTCAACGCGACGTCCGCGCCCGGCTCCGGGCAGACGAACACGAACGGCCCGCGCTCTACGCAGGGGAGCGGCGTCAACGAGGTGCTGCTCACGTCGAGCGACGGGAAGCCCTCCGCGTGCCGTACATGATCGAGCCTCCCGTCGGTGCGGTACGTCCACGCGTGGTACGGGCAGACGAAGCGCTTGCACTGCCCGCCGTCGCGCAGCTCGACCTGCGCGCCGCGGTGACGGCACACGTTGAGGAAGGCGCGCGCGCGGCCGTCGTCGCCGCGCACGAGGAGGACCGGCGCGCCGACCACCTCGAGCGTCCGGAACGAACCGGGCGACGCGATCTCACTCGCGTGCGCGACGAGGTTGAGCGCGCCGCGGTGGAACACGCGACGCTCGAGTTCGAAACGCGCCGGGTCGAGGTAGTGCTCCACGGGGACCTCGCGCTCCGCGCCGTCCGCGCGGGGCTGGTCGGCGCCGACGCCGTCGAGACTGGCACGCAACAACGCGAGTTCGGTGTCTCGGTCCATCGGCCGCAAGATACCAGCGTTCAGCGCCCGGTCGGATCCGATCGACTGAGGCGCCGGCGCGCGCTCTTGTGCTGCAGCCCGTCCACGTGGCGCGAGACGTCGAGGAGTCGCTCGCGCACCCATCGATGCGCGGGGTCGGCGTCGAAGCGCGGGTGCCAGACCATACTGAGCGCGAAGGGCTCCATCGGGAGCGGCGGCTCGAAGACCTTCAGGTTCAGCCGCGGCGCGACCGCACGCGCGATGCGCTCCGACACGGTGAGCACGCGATCCGAACGCGCCGTCATCTCCAACGCCACGTTGAAGTACGGCACGGCCCGCGCGACGCGCCGCGAGAGCCCGCGCTCGTCGAGGAGCTCGTCCACGTACCCGCCGGGGCGCCCCCGCGGCGCGATCTGGACGTGCTCCATCGCGACGAAGCGATCCAGCGAGAGCGTCCGCCGGACCTTCGGGTGGTCCGCGCGGACCACGCACACGAATCGATCCGTGATGAGCGGCCGGGTGCGCAGCTCCGGCGGGAGGTCACCGTAGATCCCGACCAACAGATCCGTTTCGCCGGAGCGCAGCTTCTCCGCGTCGTCGATCGCGTTCGGGAGGATCGCGAGATCGATCATGGGCGCCGCGTCGGTGAGGCGCGCGTCGAGGTCGGCGCCGAGGACGCTCAACACGTAGTCGCTGACGCTGAGGACGAAGCGACGCTCCAGGCGCGCGGGCTCGAAGTCCACCGGCACCTCGAAGACCCGATCGGCGACCTGCATCGCGTCGCGGACCAGCGGGCGCAGCTGCTCTGCGCGCGGGGTCAGCACCATCGATCGCCCGGCGCGGACGAGGAGCGGATCGTCGAAGCGCTCCCGGAGGCGAGACAGCGCGTGACTCACCGCGGGCGCCGAGACGCCGAGGCGGCGCGCCGCGCGGGTGACGCTCGCTTCCTGCAGCAACGCATCGAGCGTATTGAGCGCCGCGAGATCGTTGGCTTCCATCGGGCGCAATGATGCGCCACGACGGTTGAACGGAGAACAAGATTCAGGCGGCGGCGCGCGCCTTCTCGATCAGTCGTCGCGTTCGCTGAATGGTCCGCTCCCGGACCACCTCGAACGCCGCGGTCTCCCGTGCGCGGCTCGGGATCCCGAAGCGCTCCCAGCGGCCGTCCGCGGCGTCCTTCGTGAGGCCGTGTCCGAGCGTGGTCGGGAGGTGCGCGAGGGCGCTCTCGACCGCCGCGATCACCGGGCGGCCGCCGACCTGGATGCACCACGCGAGCACTTCGAAGCCGTGGACCGCGTGGCGGCCCTCGTCGCGGGCGATCGAGCGGAGGACCTCGGCGACCTTCTCGTCCTCGACGTCCTTCGACATCTCCGCGACGACGCGCGCGGAGACGCCTTCGTTGATCGCGCCGTCGATCAGGCTCTCGACCGCGAGGCGGCACAACCGAATCGAGCGCGGCCCGCGCGTGGCGCGCGCGGCGCCGGTGGGGAAGGCGCCGGGGCGGACTTCGCGACCGTCGAATCGCGTCGCGAGATCGAAGCAGAGGTCGGTGTGGCGCGACTCGTCGATCGCGTCGGCGTGGGCGGCATCGACCAGCGCCTTGGGTGCGCCGAGCTCGAGGAGCTCGATCGACAGCCGCGCGAAGGCCGCGACGGAAGCGTGCTCGGTGAGGCCGTTCTTGCGCCACGCGTCCGCGACCTCCTCCGGCGCTTCGCCCTCGGGCGCTCGTCGATCCGCCACCGACTCGAACAGCTCCGCGAAGACCGGGCGACCGCGCTTCTCGATCTGACGGCCGCGCGTGAAGCTCAACGTGGACACGAACGCCGACAGCGCACCGAGCGCGGACGCGCCGAGCGAGAGCAACACCACCGCGAAGTTCCCGACGAGTAGCCACGCGCTCACGAGCCCGGCGGGCGCGGCGAAGAGGCGCCACTGGTGACGCGCCGAGCGGAGGAACGCGACGAAGAACAGCACGCCCGACAGCCCGAACGGGTACGCGGCGAGCCGACCGAGCGAGACGCCCACCCCGATCCCGACTACGAACATCAACACCCCCGCGGCGAGCAGCGCCCCCGCGCCCGAGGCGCCGGGCGGCGCGATACCGGGGCGAGCGTCGGCGGGCGGGGTGTAGGGGGTGAGCTCGGTGGTCATGGGGTCTCGTACTGCAGACACCGCGCCAAGCGCCGACGTTCCCTTCGCACGCGGGACCGGGTCGCGCGTTACCCGGTGCGGGTGCCGATGACCCGCTCGTCGCGGTTGACCGCGTCGCGCGCGCGAACGAGTGTCCCGCGCCGATGCCACTGCTCAAAGGTGCGGTGACCTACGCGCGCTTCGCCGCGACGTCGCACAAGGAACCGGTGAAGGATCCGCGCCGATCCCTCGCGAACGCCCTCCGCAAGGCCGCCTTCGAACCGCTCGACCAGACGGGCGAACAGGACCGCGCAGCCGGTTGGGTCGAGCTCGAAGACCACGACGCGACCGAGCTCGCGCCGAGTCGCTTCCTGTACGGGAGCTACCTCCTCGCGACGTGGCGCGTGGACAGCATTCGCGTCCCGGCGGCGCTCGTGCGCTCCGAGATCGACGCGTGGGCGCGGCAGTTCGAGGAGCGCGCCGGCCACCCGCCGAAGCGGTCGGACAAGGCGGAGCAGAAGGAGCTCGTCCTCAAGAAGCTCCGGCGGCGTGCGTTCGTGACGACGCAGACCTTCGACGTGAGCTGGAACCAAGACACGAACGCGGTGCAGATCTGGGCGGCCTCGAAGAAGATCGTCGAGGAGATCCAGATCGCGATCGAAGAGGCGTTCGACGTCTCGCTCCAACCCACCTCGCCCGGCGCGCGTGTGGAGGCTTCCGAGATCGATCCCGAATCGGTGCGCCCGACGCCGGCGCTGTTCGGCGAAGACGTCGCGTTGGAGGTGAAGTGATGGCCAAGTCCGAAGAGACCAAGTTCCTCCGCGGCGAGGTCGGCGTCGACGGCGAGGCGATCGAGGAAGAGCGCGACGAAGCCGAAGTCCAACGCGGCAAGGCGCTCGACGCCCTCGCGCACAACCGCGCGTACCTCGGCCGCGAGATGTTGACGTGGATGCTGTGGCGCACCGCGAGCGGCGATCCGATCGCGAACGTCGACGGTGATCCGGTCTCCGTGCTGCTCGTCGGCGACGTCGTGTTGCGCGGGCTCGCCGGCGAGGCGACGGAGCTCGCCGTGAAGGGACACACTTCGGCCTACGCGGAGATCGTGCGGATCGCGATCGACCGCGGACTCCTCGTCCACCGCGCGCGCCTCCGCATCCAACACGGCGAGCGGGTCTTCGAGGTCACGCTCGACGCCGAGAACCTCGCGTTCCGCGCCGCGAACCTCCCCGCGCTCCTGCAGGAAGAAGAGGACGACCGGCTCCTCGAGCGACTGTGGCTCACCGAGCGCCTCGGCGAGCTGGTCGACGCGCTGTGGGAGACCTTCATGAAGGTGCGCACCAGTCAGAAGTGGAGCCGCACCGAAGTCCCGGCGATCAAGTCCTGGCTCGTCGAGTCGTAGGCGACTCGCGCTCACGGCGCGAGCGCGGCTTCGAGGTCGCGCTCGAATGCGTCGACCAATTCCACCAACGAGGCGAGCTGCCCGGGGGTACTCGAAGGCGACATTCGCCCGATCTTCGTCCGCAGATCGAGGTAGCTGAGGTCCAGCCGGCGCGCGACGTCACTCGGTAGGCGGCCCCCCGCCTCGCGGTTGCGCGCGCCGAGCTTCACGACCCGCGCCGCGAGCTTCGCCTGCGTGACGGACGGCGTGGGCGCGGACGGCGAGGCTACGCTGCGCTCCTGCGTGGGCGGATCGAGCACCGCGACGCGGCGAACCGCCGCGAGCTCTTCGGCGGGATCCGGTGCGCTCGGGGTCGGCTCCTTCGGGGGCGCCTCGACGCGACGCTCCGCGCGTCGGCTCCGCGGCGCGCGACGCGCGGGGCGTTCGGCCGCCTCTTCTCGCGCCGTCACGTGCGGCGCCTCCGCGCGTACACCTTCGCTGGGCGCGGCCACCGGCGTCGCCCGCGGAGCCTCGGGCGCCGCCTTCGCGATCGACGACACCGGAGCCTCGGTCTCCGCAGCGACCCACGCGTACGCGATCGCGACCGACACGACGAGCGCGGCCACGGCGACCGGCCACCGCGAGCGCGCGCGACTCGGCATCGGCGACGTCTCGCCGTCGGAGAACGTGAGCGGGGACGGCACGACGGCGTCGTCGCCCTCCCCCGCGGTGCGGCGCGCGGCGCGGATCTGCGTGAGGACGCGCGTCATCGGCATCGACTCCGGAGTCGGCGCGTGCTCGGCGAAGACTTCGGCGACCTCGGCCGCGGACGGCCGGTGTTCGGGCTCCTTGTCGAGCATTCGATCCACCAGCGCGCCGCACGGTCCCAGGTCGGGGGCGAGCGGGCGCGGGCGCTCGGTGAGCTGCGCGTTGAGGATCGACCACAGATCCGTCGCGTGGATGTGCGGCTCGCCCGAGAGCATTCGGAACAGGATCGCCCCGAGCGCGTAGAGGTCCGCGGGGGCCGCCGCGCTGCGGCTCTCGAGGAGCTGCTCGGGCGCCATGTACAGCGGCGTGCCGACGATCGAGTCGACCGCCGTGATCGTGGGGAACCAGTCCGACCGAACGATGCCGAAGTCGACGATCTTCGCGGTCCCGTCCGCCGCCACGAGCATCACGTTCGCGGGCTTGAGATCGCGGTGCACGAAGCCCTCGGCGTGGATCGCTTCGAGCCCGCGTGCGAGCTCCGCTCCGAGGAGGAGCGCGCGCGGCTGCGTGATCCCAACGCGCATCGCATCCGCGAGCGTGACGCCGTCGATCCACTCCATCGCGAGGTACGGGATCTCTTCGTCGGTGACCGCCGCGTCGTAGAGCCGCACCACGTTCGGGTGCTCCAGTCGCGTGAGTGCGCCGGCTTCCCGCAGGAAGCGCTCGCGCGGCCGCCCCGGCTCGAGCACTCGCCCCGTGAACACCTTGATCGCCGCGCGCCGCTCGAGGCCGAGGTGCGTCCCGCGGTAGACGCGGCCCGACGCCCCCACGCCCAACACGGCGTCGATCCGATACGGCCCATTCGGCCGATCAGCGGATCGGGGCTCGTCACGGGTCCATCGTAGCAGTCTTGCGCCCGGTCTTCGCGTCGGGGAGGGTGAGGCCATGGCGGTGCCCTTCCTCGCCCTGCTCGCGGCGACGGCGCCCTCCGTCGGTCTGTACGTGGCGGGCACCGAGGGCGTTAACGCGGACGACCGCAGCTACCTCATCGCGGCGTTCGCCGCCTCGCTCGAGCGCGAGACCGGGCAGGTCCCGGTGATGGATGCGTTCGCGAAGTCACCCGAAGAGCTCCGCGCGCGCGCCGACGTCTCGTCGGTCGTCACGGTGCAGATGTTCACCGGCTCGCAGCTCGCGCGCATCGCGGTGGAGTACCAACCACGCGACGCCGATCCGAAGACGCTCCAGCTCGACCTCCCTCGCGACCGCGAGTCGTGGGCGCCGACCCTCGACGGCGTGGCGCGTGTGCTCTTCCCGCTCGTGGTCGCGCCGCGCGCACCGGAGCCGCTCACGCCCCCCGAGCGCTCGACCGCGATCGGGTGGGCCGGCGTGGGGAGCGGCGCGGCGATCATCGCGACGGGGATCGCGCTGCGCGTGGTCGCCGAGCGCCACCGTCGCGAGGCCGAGCGCTACCTCGACGACGGCGTGGCTCCGAACGCGATGGCGCTCGACGCCGCGATGGACGCGCAAGATCGGAACGCGAGCTACGGGCTCGCTTCGAACCTCTCGATCCTCGTCGGCGCGATCCTCTCGACGGCGGGCGCCGTGTACCTGGGAGTCGCCGAGTGAGGGCGCTGCCCTTCTTGTTGCCCTTCTTGTTGCTCGCGGCGTGCGAGCCGTTGATCGTCATCGCGCCGCCCCCGGCCGAAGCGCCGCGCGACGCCGGATTCCTCCCGTCACAGATGTGCGGCGACTTCGCGTTCGAGATCACGCGGACCTCGACGAGCATCTCCGCGCTGTTCCGCCGCGGCGACAACGCCTACGCCGTGTACCGGGACGTGACCGCCTGCCTCGAGATCCCGCCGGACCGGAGCGCGCGCGCCGTACCGTGTCCGGACGGATTCGACCCGCTGGTGGAGGTGTTCGACGCGCACCCGTTCGCGCCGGACGGCGCGTGGTTCA
>JAUHYN010000047.1 GCA_030426505.1 bacterium
GAGATCCTCCAGGCGGTCGAGATTCACCGGGTTCGCGGGAACACGCGGGGCGATGTGGAGTTCTACTTCCCCCTCCGCGACGGTCGCGTCCGCAAGCTCTTCGTGAGCCAGCAGATCTCGGGCGGCCTCGCCTCCGGGCGCCTCGCCATCGTCGAGAACGGCGCCCCGGACTCACACATCATCGTGTCGTCCGAGGCCGTGTCCGCGATTCGCGCCGCGGACGCCAACGCCGTGCGATTCTTCAACGCGCATTGACGCGATACCTCCTCACCGGCGCCACGGGCTTCCTCGGTCGCGAGTTGCTCGTCCGACTCCTCGAACGACGCGCCGACGTCCTCGTCACCACGCGCCCTCGCAACGATACGGATCCCGTCGCTCGCCTCACCGAGGTCGTGCGCCAGACCGCGCCCGACGCGCCGCTGAACACGATGACCGTCGCGCTCGGTGACGTGACGCAGGACGGCCTCGGCCTCGACGCCGACGCACGCGCGTGGCTCGACGCGGGGCCCGTCCAAGTCGTGCACGGCGCCGCGGAGGTCCGGTTCGATCTCCCGTTCGCGCACATGCTCGAGCAGAACGTCGGTGGGACGAAGCAAGCGTTGTCGGTCGCGCGCGCGCTCGCCGAGCAGGGGCGATTGGTCCGCTTCGATCACGTTTCGACCGCGTACGTCGCGGGCGATCGCGAGGACGTGGTCTCGGAGGACGACGTCGACGTCGGCCAGACCCCGCGCAACGCGTACGAGCGGACGAAGCTGATGTCCGAGGTCGAGGTCGGCGCGGCGAAGGCGGAGGGGCTGCCGGTCACGGTGCATCGGCCATCGATCATCGTGGGCGACTCGCGGACCGGGCGGGCGTCGAGCTTCAAAGTCCTGTACTGGCCGATGAAGGTCTACGCGCGCGGGCGCTTTCGCACGTTGTTCGGGCGGCCGGACTGCCTGGTGGACGTGGTGCCGGTCGACTACGTCGCGGACGCGATGATGGCGCTCTTCGATCGCGAGGAGGCCGTCGGGCGCACCTTCCACCTCGCGGCCGGTCCCGAGCGCCAGTCCACGATCGCGGAGCTCGTGGTCATCGCGCGCGAAGTGTTCGAGCGGAAGCCGGTCCGCTACATCGATCCGGACCTGTACATGAAGTGGCTGCGCCCGGTGTTGAAGCCGTTGCTGATGCTCGTGCGCCCGGACGTCGCGCGGCGCGGCGGCGTGTTCCTTCCGTACTTGCGCAGCAACCCCACGTTCTCGACGGCGAACACGGAGTCGCTGATCGAGCTCCGCCCGCCGAAGGTCGCCGACTACTTCGATCGCATCATGCGCTACGCCCAGGAGTCGGACTTCGGGCGAGTGCGCCTGCTGCCGTGACCATTTCGCCGCACCCCGTGACGACCTTGTTCCCGCGCCGGAACGCGGCGCGCGCCACGCCGAGCGCCGCGGCGCGGCACGTGCGATGCACGAACGAGGGGCGTGATGAGGGCGCCGAGCTGCATCTGGCTGACCGGGCCACCGGCGAGCGGAAAGACGACGGTCGCGTCGCGCCTCGTCGAGCGCCTCGGCCCCCACGCGGTCCTCCTCGACAGTGACGCGCTCCGCGAGGTGCTCACGCCCGACGCGAGCTACACGGCGAGCGAGCGCGACGCGTTCTACGCGAAGCTCGCCGGGCTCGCCGCGATGTTGTGGCGGTCGGGGTTGGTCGTCGTCATCGCTGCGACGGCGTCGAAGCGCCGCTACCGCGACGCGCTCCGCGAGGAGGTCGCGCCGTTCCTCGAGGTGTTGATCCACGCGCCGGACCACGTCCTCGAGGCGCGCGATCCGAAGGGTCTCTACGCGGCGGCGAAGGCCGGGCGCATCGAGCACCTCCCCGGCCGCGGCGCGGATTACGAGCGCCCGACCGCGCCGGAGCTGACGTTCGACACCTCCCGCACCGACGTCGACACGATCGCCGAAGGAATCCTCGCTGCGATCGAGTGCGACGCCGCCGCGGCGAAGGGCGACATCCGGCCCGAGGAAGTGGAGCGCTACCTGCGTCGGCACGGGCACCCCGGCGCCGTGCTCACCGCGATGACGCCGCTCGGCGACGAGGTGCAGGAGGGGCTCAAGGCTCACGGCTACGGGCACCCGCTGCGGTTGAGCTTCACGCAGGACGGCGCGTCCCACGACCTCACGTTGCGCACGGTGGCCGCGGATCCGTTCGGGCACGACCGGCGCGCGGATCGGTTCGACAACCTCGTCCTCGCGTACGACGAGTTCGGTCACTACCCGCGCCACATCGTCCCGCGCGACGTCGGCGTGGTGACGGAGGGCGGCGCGCTGGAGTCGATCGGCGGGGGCGAGCCGTTCCTCATCACGACCTACGTGGACGGCGAACTCTACGCGCACGATCTCAAGCGGCTCGAGCACGAGGACGAACCTACGCCGCTGGATCGCGTCCGCGCGGCGGCGCTCGCGACGTACCTCGCCGAGCTCCACGCCGAGCCCCAGCCCGCGTCGAAGCGGCGGCGGGCGACGCGTGACCTCGTCGGCCACGGCGAAGGGATCTTCGGGCTGGTGGACGCCTTCGAGCCGAACGATCCGATCGCGACGGCCTCCAGGCTCCGCAAGATCGAGCACGACGCGATCGACTGGTTGTGGCGCCTCCGCGAACGCGACGATCGCTCACGCCGCACACACGGCGACTTCCACCCGTTCAATCTGTTGTTCCGCGGCGGCGACGACTTCACCGTGCTCGACGCGAGCCGCGGCGGCGCCGGAGATCCCGCAGACGACGTCACGGCGCTCGCGATCAACTACGTGTTCTTCGCGATGGCCGCGACGGGGCGCTTCGAGGGCGCGCTGCGCGTGCTGTGGGATCACTTCTGGAGCACGTACCTGGAGAAGAGCGGCGACGACGAGGTGCTGAAGATGGTCGCGCCGTACTTCGCGTGGCGCGCGCTCGTGCTGGTGTGCCCGGCTTGGTACCCGGACCTGGACGCGAATGTGCGGGATCGACTGCTGCGCTTCGCGGAGCGCCTCCTCGGAGGCGCCCAGTTCACGCCGGACGCGATCGACCGTCTGCTGGACTAAGGCTTCAGGCTCTCAGTCGAACGCGAACTCGGCGACGTCCTCGACGATCGGGGTGACGGCCGTGCGCACGACGCCGGTGCCGTTCGTGAGGCGGAGGCTGATCGACGCGTCCGCGAGCGGGACGCTGAGGCCGACGACGGTCGGGCGCTCGGTGAGGGCCGGGCCCTGGTAACGGGTGCGTCCGCGCGCGTCGATCACCTCGAGGCGCCCGGCGTCCTGCGTCGAGACGAGCACGTAGAGGGCCTTGGTGGTGGAGAAGTCGAAGTCCTGCGGGATCTCGACGGTGCGGAGCGTCTCCTCGGTCTCGACGTCCGTCGTGACACCGCCGAAGCAGCCGGTGAAGAGCGCCGCGGCGAGGGTCATCGGAGCGAGTCGGCAGAGGGTACGGAGCGCGTCGTTCATGTTCGAGTACCTCGACGCCCTCGAGAAAGCGTCAGATTTCATTCGTGAGGACATTGGGGTCTCGAACGAAATAGATCAACCCGAATTTTGGGGCCCGGAGCGTCGATTGCTTGCACGCGCGCTCAGAACAAACCCTCGATTTGGCCGTCCGGGCGAATGCGCATGCGGGTCGCGGCGGGGACGGCCGGCAGCCCGGGCATCGTGAGGACGTCGCCCGCGAGCGCGACCGTGAAGCCGGCGCCGGCCGAGACGTAGGCGTCGCGGACCGTGATCGTGAAGCCCCGAGGGCGCCCGAGGCGCTTGGGGTCGTCCGATAGGGAGTACTGCGTTTTCGCCATACAGACGGGCGTCGCGCCCAGGCCGTTCGCTTCGATGCCGTCGAGGGCGCGCGCGGCCGGCGGGAGGAAGTCCACGCCGTCGGCGCCGTACACGGTCCGCGCGATCGTCTCGATCTTGTCGCGGAGCGGGCGGTCCACGTCGTACAGCGGCGCGAAGTCGGCGCCGTCCGCGTCGAGGGTCGCGACGAGGGCTTCGGCGACGCCTTCGCCACCGGCGCCGCCGCGCGCGTGCGCGTCCATGACGGCCGCGCGGACTCCGAGGCCCTCTGCGGCGTCGAGCACCACCTTCAGCTCGTCGTCGGTGTCGTCGGCGAAGCGGTTGATCGCGACGACGACCGGGACGCCGAAGCGCTGCACGCTCGCGATGTGCGCTTCGAGGTTCGCGAGGCCGCGGTGGACCGCGTCGGGGTCCGGCTGACCGAGCGCGTCCTTCGCGACGCCGCCGTGCATCTTGAGCGCGCGAATGGTGGCGACGAGCACCGCGGCCCGAGGGTCGAGGCCTCCGAGGCGGCACTTGATGTCGAAGAACTTCTCGGCGCCGAGGTCCGATCCGAAGCCGGCCTCCGTCACGACGATGTCCGCGAGCGATAGCCCGAGCCGCGTCGCGGTCAGCGAGCTACACCCGTGCGCGATGTTGGCGAACGGGCCGCCGTGGACGAGCGCGGGGCCGCCCTCGAGCGTCTGCACGAGGTTCGGCATCAACGCGTCCTTCAGCAGCAGCGTCATCGCCCCGGGCGCGGATAACTGTGCGGCGCGAATCGGCCGACGATCGCGGGTGTACGCGACGACCATTTCGCCGAGGCGCGCTTCGAGGTCGGCGAGGTCGCGGGACAGACACAGCACCGCCATCACTTCGCTCGCTGGCGTGATGACGTAGCGGTCCTCGCGCACGGGGCCTCCGCCCACGCCGCCGAGCCCGACGACGATCGAGCGCAGCGATCGGTCGTTCATGTCGACGGTGCGCGGCCACATCGGCCGGCGGGTGTCGATGCCGAGCGCGTTGCCGTGGTGGACGTGGTTGTCGAGCAGCGCCGCCAACAGGTTGTGCGCGGACGCGATCGCCGCGAAGTCGCCGGTGAAGTGGAGGTTGATCTCCTCCATCGGAACGATCTGCGCGTACCCGCCGCCGGCCGCGCCGCCCTTCATCCCGAATACGGGCCCGAGCGAGGGCTCGCGGAGACAGACGATCGTGCGGTGCCCGAGCCTTCGGAGCGCGTCGGCGAGGCCGATGGTGCAGGTCGACTTGCCTTCGCCCGCGGGCGTTGGCGTGAGCGCGGTGACGAGGACGAGGCGCCCGCGGGGGGCGGCGTCGGTCGCGGTGTCGAGCGGGATCTTCGCCTTGAATCGGCCGTAGGGGACGATGGCGTCGGCGTCGAGACCGAGCTCGCCGGCCACTTCGGTGATCGGGCGGAGCTTCGCCGCCTGTGCGATCTCGATGTCGCTGGGGATCATGGCCGGGAGCCTCGCACGAAAAGGAACGGCTCTCGACCAACACCTTCGGTGGTCAGGCCCTTGGCGCCGTGGCAGCTTTCGATGCGTCGGTGGAGAGGGGGGAGGCGAGCGGCGCTCTGTGGGGCGCCTCGGCGGTCGCCGCGGGGATGATCGCGCAGCAGGTGGCCGGCAAGGTCGCGCGCGACGCGCTCTTCCTGTCGAACTTCCCCGCTACGTATCTCCCCCGCGCGGTCGTGGCGGCGGCGCTGTTGTCGCTCCTCGCGGTCCTCGCGACGTCGCGCCTCCTCGCGCGCGCGGGGCCGCGGCGGATCGTCCCGGCGGCGTTCGCGGTCAACGGCGCGCTGTACGCCGTGGAGTGGGGCTTCGCGCCCTACGCGCCGGGGATGGTCGCGAGCGCGATCTACCTGCACACCGCCGCGATCGGCGGCGTGGTGATCAGCGGCTTCTGGTCGGTCGTCAACGAACGCTTCGATCCGCACACGGCGCGCTACAACGTCGCGCGCATCACGACCGGCGCGACGCTCGGCGGGCTCCTCGGAGGCCTCGCCGCGGAACGCGTCGGCGTCTGGCTCGACCCGCGCCACATCCTCGTGCTGCTCGCGGTCGTGAACGTGGCGAGCGCCGTCGGGGTCGCGCGCGTCGCGCGCGGCGTGCGCGTCCCGGCGGGTGGCGCGCCGGCGAGCCTCGCGCAGGGCTTCGCGCCGCTCGCGACGAGCCGCTACCTCGCGTCGGTCGCGTTCGTGGTCGTGGCGGTCGCGCTCCTCGAGGTGTTCCTCGAGTACGCGCTCAAGGCGAAGGCCGCCGACGTCCACACCGACGAAAAGGGCCTCGTCTCGTTCTTCGCGCTCTTCTACACGGTCGCCGCGTTCGCAACGTTCGTCGTCCAGGTCGGCTTCGCGAACAAGAGCCTCGACAAGCTCGGCCTCGGCGGGACGCTCGCGCTCGGTCCGGCGCTCGTCGTGGTGGGGGCGGTCGGCGCCGCGCTCCACTTCGAGCTGTGGACGATCGCGCTCGCCACCGGCGTGCAGTCCGTCGTCGCGAACTCGGTGTTCCGCTCGGCGTACGAGCTCCTCTACACGCCGGTGGATCCCACGGTGAAGCGCCCGATCAAGGTCGTCATCGACGTCGCGCTCGGTCGCGTCGGGAGCATGATCGCGAGCGGCGTGATCCTCCTGCTCGTCGCGCTCGCGTGGCCCACGGATCTGATCGTCATCGCGCTCGCCGCCGTGTTCGGGCTCGTCGCGCTCGTCGTGTGCCTCGGGCTCCATCGCGGCTACGTCCACGAGCTCGCGCAGAGCCTCCAGTCCGGAATCGTCGCGCTCGACGAGAAGGACGTCGTCGACGCCACCACCCGTCAGACCCTCGCGTCCACCACCATGGCGCTCGATCGCGAGCGCCTCCTCGCCGAGATCGAGGCGCTCCGAGAGACCGGCAGTGCGGCCAACGAACCGGCCGTGGTCGCCGAGGCCGTACGCCGCGTCGCGGACGATGGCGCCGCCGACGCTTGGCTCGAGTCCGTCCGCATCTTCGCGACCGGAACGAGCGAGCGGATCCGCGCGCACCTCGACGCCGGCCCGCTCGACCCGCGCGTCGCCGCCTTCGTGATCCCGTTGGTCGCTGCGGTCTCGTACGCGCTCGAAGCGCAGGTCGAGCGCCTCGCCGGGCAACTCACGGACGCCTACCTCGATCCCGAGGCGCCGATCGTCGTGCGTCGCCGCCTCCCGCGCGTGCTCCGCGCATCCGACGACGCCCGCGTCGTCGACGCGCTCCTCCGCGGCCTCGCCGACGAAGACTTCGACGTCCGCTACTTCACCTCGCGTACACTCGACACCATCACGGAGCGCGGGACGCCGATCCCGATCGCGCCCGCCGCCGCGTTCGCGCTCGCGTCGGCGGAGCTGACCGTGGACGACTCGACCTGGCGTCGCCGCTTCCGGCTGAAGACCGATCCGCCCCGACGCGAAGGCGTCCACCGAGGCCTCGAGCACGTCTTCGCGATCCTCGGCCTCGCCCTCGAACGCGACGTGGTCCGACTCGCGCTCGGCGCGCTCGAGGGGACAGACCCGAGGCTCCGCGGGACGGCGCTGGAGTATCTCGAGAACGTGCTCCCGCCCGAGCTCGCGAAGCAGCTCTTCGCCCGCACCGAGCACCGCCCCGCGCCGACCCCGAAGCGCTCCACGCAGGACGTCGCCGAAGACCTGAGAAAATCCGCGACCGCGATCACGTTCGATCGCGCCGAGCTTGATGGGCAGAGTTAGGAGCGTTAACGGAGGAGACGTGACCCGAACCTCGCGCGGCCAGGACCCACGGTGAGCACGGCCACCACGTCGACCGAAGAGGAGCGAGCGTTCCTGAAGCGGCGGGTCGAGCTCGCCGCGCTCGTGTCGATGTCCCTGATCGGCACCTTCTTCGCCTTCCGAACGGTGAGCGCGTTCGTGATGGGCGCGACCAGTGAGTTCGAGAATCCTTCGTACCCGCTGCACGGCGTCGCGTCGTTCAACTTCCTCGTGGTCTGGGCGATCGCGCGCTTCACGGACCTCCCGATCTGGGGCCTGAGACAGCTCGAGACGACCGGCTACCTCGCCGGGTCCTTCGCGCTCGTGGCGATGGGCTTCTTCATCCCGCTCTTCGGGCGCCCGGACATGATCGTCCTGCTCGCGCTCACGTACGCCCTCACCGCGCGCTCGATCTTCATCCCGAGCTCCGGCCGCCGCACGTTCGCGATCTCCGTCATCCTCGGGGCCGTGATGTTGCCGCTGACCTACCTGCAGTTCACGCGGATCGACACCACGAAGTGGATGGCGCTCGCGCCGAATGTCTTCCTTCAACCCGCGGAGTCGATCGCGTTCTTCACGATGGTCACGCAGGCGGTGTGGTGGACGTTGACCACCATCATCGCGACCGCGACCTCCTGGGTCATCTACGGGCTGCGTCGCCGCGTGCGCGACGCGCTACAGCTCGGCCAGTATCGCCTCGAGGCGAAGCTCGGCGAGGGCGGGATGGGCGAGGTCTACCGCGCGCACCACGCGTTCCTCCGTCGCCCCACCGCCGTGAAGCTCCTCCGCCCGGATCGCGCCGGCGCGGCGGCGGTGAAGCGCTTCGAGAACGAGGTGCAACTCACCGCGAAGCTCGCGCACCCCAACACGGTGACCATCTTCGACTACGGCCACACCGCGGACGGCGTCTTCTACTACGCGATGGAGCTCCTCGACGGCGCCGACATCGATCGCATCGTCCACGTCGGCGGACCTCAACCCCAAGCGCGCGTGCGGCATTTCCTCCTCCAGATCTGCTCCGCGCTCGTCGAGGCGCACGGCGTCGGCCTCATCCACCGCGACATCAAACCCGGCAACATCATGGTCTCGCTCCCGCACCGCTTCGGCGGCGCCACCGATCACGTGACGCTCCTCGACTTCGGCCTCGTGAAGGAGATCCAGACGCACGGCGGCGTGAGCCTCACGCAGACGAACGTCATCAGCGGGACACCGCAGTACATGTCGCCGGAGACGATCCTCTCGCCGGAGGACGTCGACGGTCGCAGCGATCTGTACGCGGTGGGCGCGGTCGCGTACTTCCTCCTCACCGGGCGCCCCGTGTTCGAGGGCGAGAGCGTGGTGCAGGTCTGCAGCGACCACCTCCACAAGGCGCCGGACCCGATCTCCGAGCACCGCTCGGAACCGATTTCCTCGAACTTCGAGGCGGTGCTGATGCAGTGCCTCGCGAAGAAGCGAGACGATCGTCCCACATCGGCGTTCGCGTTGTCGGAAGCACTGCTGGCCTGCGACGACGTCGGCGAGTGGACACCCGCGGACGCGAAGGCGTGGTGGGACGCGCACGAGGCCCAGCTCGAAGCCCACACCGCGTCGAGCGGCACGCCCATCTCGATGACGATCGATCTCGCGCGCTCGCGGATCTGATCGGGAAGGATCGCGGTCGGGCGTCGTACTCTACGACGCCATGCGTCCGTCCTTCGCCGTCGCGCTCCCGCTCGCGCTCCTCGCGTGCAGCTCCGATCCCACCCCGAGCGCGCCGGAGGGCACCCGCGGGGGCCCCTGCTACGGCAACGGGACGTGCAACCAAGGCTTGCTGTGCAGCGCTTCCGTCTGCGTCCTCGACGGCGTCCAGGACGCGGGCGTCGTTGGCGACGACGCGGGATCGCGATCCGATAGCGGCCCGGGCGTCGACGGCGGCGCGGACGACGGCGGCTCGAGCGACGGCGGCATGACCCGGGACGCCGGTGGAGCGCCCGCGCCCGAGGGCTGCTTCTCGGGCGGCCCCAGCGTCCGCGCCATCACCCGCCGCGCGGCGCGGATCGACTCGAGTGGTGTCGCCCACGTCGCGTTCGGGGGCGACGCGCTCCGGTACGCGCGACGCGACGCGAACGGGTGGACGACCGAGGTCGTCGATCCGCGCGGCGACGTCGCGACGCTCGCGCTCGACCTGAACGAGCAACCGGTCATCGCGTACTTCGATCGCTACGATCGTCACGCGCCGCTCGCGCCCAACGTCCAGGCGTTGAAGGTCGCGCGTCGGCAGAGCGACGGCTCGTGGGCGATCGACACGATCGATCCCGAGCTCCCGCGCCACGGCGAAGAGCTCGAGCCGCCGCAGGTCGTCGTGCTCCCGTCGGGCGCGATCTTCGTCGCGGCGCCGCAGAACGAAGGCATCCTCACCGCCACCTACGACGGGGGCTGGACGACGGGCACGGTCGACATCGGCGCCGCGCAGTACGTGCGATCGCTCGAGGCCGCGGTCGACGTCCTCGGCGCGCCGATGCTCGCGTTCATCGACTACCGCGAGCACTACCTGATCCGGAACGTCGGTGACGCGTGGCGCGCGCCCGAGGTCGTCCAGACACCGGCGAACGCCGTGGGCGTCTCCGCGTTCTTCGCCGACGCCGCGGGGCGCCCGTCGTTCGTGGTCTACGCGACGAACGGCGCGGGCGAGCGCCTCCACGTGTTGCGCGAGACCGGCGCCGGCTGGGACGTGCAGACCTGCGCGGGCTTCAACAACGCGCGGATCGGCTACGCGCCCGCGCTCCTCGCGGACGGCACGCCCGCGTTCGGCTTCTTCGACTACGTCGGCTCGTCCGGCGGCTGGGCCCCCGGCGTCATGACGGTCGGCGCCACGTGTGAGTCCGACGTCGCCGACGTCGGCGACACCGTGCGCGACGACGGCTTCAACCTCCTCGAGAGCCGCCCCCTCACGCTGACCGGGATCGCCTTCGCCGCCGACGCCGATCAACAGCTCCTCGTGTACCTCGATCCGCACACGCAGGAAGTCATCGCATCGAGGCGCGACGCGAGCGGGACCTGGACCCGCGAAGCGCTGTCCCCGAACGGCCTGCGCGGCTACGCGGCGGCGCTCGCGCTCGACGCGGACGATCGTCCGTTCATCGCCGGCGTCGAGCTCGCGAGTCGTACGCTCGAGTTGACGGTCGACGAGGGCAACGGCTTCGTCACCGAGGTCGTGCCGATCGCGGATCCCGCCGATGAGTGCCGCGTCATGAACTACGTCCCCGGCGCGGTCGACGTCGCGCTGCACGGGACCGGCGACCGCCTCGTCGCTTTCACCCGCGACTGCCCGCGCCTCGGCCGCCAGGTGATCCTCTCGCGGCGCGCGCCGTTCGGGTGGACGCTGGACGAGGTCGCGCCGTCCGCGAGCTTCGCGTCACCACTGAGACTCACGCTCGATCCCGAGGGCCGCCCCGCGCTCGTCTTCGACAACCGCATCGCGGAGTACGACGGGACCCAGTGGGTCGTGGAGTCGATCCGTGGCCTGAGCGGCGACGGCGAGGTGCGGCCCTCGCTCGCGTACGACGGGCTCGGCCGCGCGGTCGTCGCCCACGTCGAGCACCGCGACGTCGCGGTCGCCTTCCGGGACGCCGCCGGCATGTGGTCGATCGAACGCATCGAGCCGACTTACTACGGCGACGGGATGCACACGGCGCTCGCGATCGATCGCGAGGGCGTCTACCACCTCGCGTACACCAAGACGACGAGCAACGCGCCGCGCGACGCGCTGGTCGAGGTGCGCTACGCGCGCAAGGACGAGGGCGCGTGGACGTTCGAGACGATCGAAGAAGTCACCTCATCGACCGTCTTCGGATCGCCGGGCGGGCTCGACATCGCGCTCGTCGGCGACGCGCCGGTCGTCGTGTTCCAGTCGCACACCGCACAGACCGCGCGCATCGCGCGACGCGGCCCGAATGGGTGGGCGGTCGAAGACCTCGTGACGGACGGCGACACGGGTTGGTTCCCGTCGATCGCGGTCGACACCAGCAGCGTCACGCACGCCGCCTTCCACCACCGCGGCGCGCTCGACCTCTGCTACGCGCGCGCGCCGTGAGGCTTCACGGGGCGGTGCTCGTCTCGGTGAGCCGTTCGTTCATCGCCTCGGCGAGGCGCCGGTAGCCGCGCGCCGAGAGGTGCCCGCCGGTCGGCGTCGGGTAGAACGGCGACGCGTCGTCACCGAAGAGGGTGCTCGTGTCGATCACGTCGACGCCGAGCCCGCGCACGATCTCGAGGACCTCGCTCTTCCGGTACGGCCCGCCGTCCGGCTCGTGCGGCCAGTTCCACACGTAGACGAAGTGCAGGCGCCCGCCCCACGCGTCGACGCGCCGCTTCGCCGACGCCGCGGCGCGCGCGAAGATCGTCTGCGGATCGGGCATCGGCTTGAGGCCGAAGAGCGTGCGCACGCGCTGGAGCTTCAACGTCGGGCCGAGCGGCGGCGGCGGCTTGTGGAAGCCACCGCGTGCGCGCGCTTCGGCTTCCTTCGCGTCGATGAACTCGCGCAACATCGGGTCGAAGCGCGGACGGAGATCCCACAGGCCTTGGGAGAACGTCGGGTCCTCGAGGTAGCGCACCAGGACGTCCGACTCGAGCTCGATCTTCGCGTCGATCAGATCGTTCGCGGAGTAGTACATCCAGAAGACGTCCTTCGGGCGGAGCCGCTTCGCGTACTCTTCGAGTTGGCCGAGGACGGTAAACGGTCCGGCGCCTCCGTAGCCGAGTGTGAGGACGCGATCGTCCGGTCGCAGCCGACGCAGCTGGCTCGCGACGTCTTCACCGGGGCGGACACACGCGCCGTGCGCGAACGAGTCGCCGACGATCACGACGTCGGCGGGCCCGTCGTAGAGCCCGGGTGGGTTGTTGAAGCCGTGCGCGTCGGCGACGTACACCGTCCGCAGCCCGCTCTCGTTGCAGTAGACGGTCGTGGCCGTCGCGACGCCGGAGATCGGGACGACGCGCTCGCCGTCGATCTCGAAGCCGCCGAAGAGCGTGGCCTGTCCGATGTCGGGCCACGCGTCTTCGCCGGCCGCGCGGAGGTCTTCGATCACCTGCAGCTTCATGCGGCGGTCGTAGTTCGGTTGCGCGTCGCGCCACGCGGCTTCGGCGCGATCTTGGGCCGCATCCGGCTCGACGAAGTCGTAGGTCACGGCGATCTCGAACGCGTAGAGGGCCGCGACGATCGTGACCGTGACGACGGCGAACCCGGGGCGCCACGCCCGCGGCCCGACCAGCGCGAGGGCGTGGTAGGCGGCGCCGACCCCGCCCACGACCAGCCAGCGCCCCGCGACGTAAGGGCCGAAGTGGGCCCCGCGGAGGAGCGCCGCGAGCGCCAAACCTGCACTGGCGACCAGGCCGACCACCAGGAGCGCGGTCGCGATTCGGCTCGGTCGCTCGCCGTTCGACACGGTGATGTCCCCTAGGCCGTGCTGATCGGGGCGGTCAATGGTACTGATCGTCGCGGTGAGTGCGCCCCACGCCACATCGTGGAAGGTGAAGCTCGGCGCGTTGGTCTTCGTTGGCGCACTCACGATCATCGGTGTCGAGCTCGTCGCGTACGGCCTCTTCATCCGGCGCCGCGGTTGGAGCTTCCTCGACGTCGACGAGTCCAATCGCGTCCGCGTCGATCCGCTCGTCGGCTGGACGTACACCCCGGGCTTCGTACGTGAAGACGTCTACGGACCCGGTCGACACATCCACATCAACACCAACGGCTTCCGCGGCCTCGTGGACGTCGCGCCCGAGAAGTCGGCGGGGCGCTACCGCGTCGTCTGCGTGGGCGACAGCTTCACGTTCGGTTCGGGCGTCGGCGACGAAGAGGGGTGGTGCCCGCAGCTCGCGAAGATCGATCCGCGTATCGAAGCGGTGAACATGGGCGTCGGCGCGGCGGGCGTGGATCAGTCGGTGCTCTGGTACCGGCGTGACGGCGCCCCGCTCGAACACGACCTCGTGATCTTCGCGTTCATCGGCCCCGACTTCCGCCGCATGATCCCGGACGCGCGCAGCGTCATCAATCCCAAGCCGCGCTTCATGATCGTCGACGGCCGCCTCGAACTCACCAACGTCCCCGTCCCCGACTACGGCCAGTACCACCGACACCACGGCCTGATCTGGAGCAAGCTCGTCGCGTTCCCGAGGAGCCTGCGCAGCTACCAGCTCGCGCATGACGCGATCGACACCGCGCTCGTCCGTCGACACTACGATCCCTTCGCGGTCGCCGACCTCCTCTTCACTCAGGTCGCCGAAGAGCTCGACGCGAAGTCACGCCGCGGCGTCCTCGTGTTCCTCGCGGGGAGCGGCGACATCGAAGCGCGCTGCGCCACGAGCTCCACTGGCTTCTGCGAAGTCGACACCCGCGCGGCGGACGCCGTCCGCTTCGAGGCGACCGCCGAGCGCGCCGGAATGCCGTTCGTCGACACCTCGCCGCTCTTCCACGAGCTCTACGACGGCGGCCTCGGCCCGTACTACCTCGAGGACGGACACTACGACGTCCCCGGTCACCGCGAGGTCGCGCGTTACCTCTACGAAGAGCTCGGTCAACGCATCGACGGCTTCCCGCGCGCCGTCGACACCGCGACGATCGCGCCTGACGTACGCTGAAGCCGACGCCCCCGGCGCGGGATCCGAACCGACGATCGTCGGTGTTCGAAAACGAACGCGACGCCTGGAACGCGAGTTGCTCTTCACCCCCGCGTGATCGCCAAACGCACGCTCATCGCGTGGTGCGTGGCGAGCGTCACTGCGACGTTCGCGACGACCGCGCGAGCTGGATTCGAACCCGCGTCCGGGCGCATCGCGCTGGAGGGCACGCTCGTCAGTGGCTTCGACGACGCGACCGCCATCGCCGCACTCCCGGACTTCAACTTTCTGAGGCACGACCTCAACGTTCTACGCGGCGGCACCGCGTCGTTCGTCGAGGATCGCGACGCCGTGATCGAAGGCGAGGGCGCGCTGCTCTTCGACGATCGCGTCGCCGGCATCGACATCCTCCTCGACACCGCCGCGGAAGCGCTCGCCGACCGACGCTTCGAAGCGCGCTTCTGGTACCGCGCGGAAGGCACCGTCCCGGTCGCCGAGATCTACTACAGCGAAGTCGGCGGGCGCGCGCTGCTCGACGATCCGAGCGGTCCGTTCGCGGCGCACGGCAACGTCCGCTTCTGGCCGACCGGGCGCGCCACCGACGACGGCTGGGTCGAGATGTCCACCGGCCCCGTCGACTTCTCCGTCCACGGTGCGCTCCGCGCGCGCGTGCTCCGCATCATCGACGACCGCGCCCTCGCGAATGGCTTCTTCGGGATCCCGCCGGCGCCGGGTGCCGCGATGTGGATCGACGCGCTCGAGATCGTGGACGTCGGCCCGCGCGAGGTCCCCGACGTCGCGTGTCGCCTGATCGACGAGCTCGCGTCGTGCGGCCGCCACGGCGTGTGCCTCTACGGGCGCTGCGCGGACGCCGCGATCGCCGAGGGGACGTTCCCGTCCGACCCGCGCATTCGCGCGGAGTACCTCGACTACCAGATCGATCGCCTGCGTCGCTTCGCGGGGAGCCGCTACATCGCGTCGCGCATCGACGCGTTCGAAGCGGAGCTCGACGGCGCGCGCGACCGCCCGCTCCCCGAGCTGTGGGCCGTGTTCCGCCGCGCGCACGACGAGCTCGCCGACGGTCACCTCAGCACGCCGTTCCTCTCGTTCCGTCAGGGCCTCGGCGCGGGCGCGTGCCTCTACGAGAGCGACGCCGATCTGTTGCCGGGGGCGCCGGTCGCGCCGATGGTGTCGAAGGTCCTCGCGTCGCACCCGCTCGCGAACGTGCTCGAGATCGGCGACGTGTTGGTCGCGATCGACGGCGAGGCCGTCGGCGACTGGATGATGCGCGCCGAGCGCTTCCTCAGCTACGGCGGCGATCAGCGCGGCCGCGCGTTCATCCTCGCGCCGGACCTCGTCCCCGCCGCGTTCCACATGGGATCGACGATGACCTTCGCGCGCTGCACGCCCGCGACGCCGGGCACGCCGTGCGCGCCCGAGGACGTCCAGACGATCGAGGTCGCGACGACGGACCTCACCGGCAGCCTCTTCGACGGGACGCGACCGGACTGGTGGTTCCAGCGCTTGCAGTGCGACTACCGCTTCTCGGAGGCCGTCGCTGCGCCGCCGCGCGACGACGACTTCGTCGGCCACGTCGACGATCCCGAAGAACCGATCCGCACGATCGTGATCAACGGCGTCTCCGGCGACAACCGCTGGATGAGCCGCGTGCGGACCGCGCTCACCGGTCTCCCCGAGGGCGTGATCCTCGACGAGCGCACGGGCGGCGGTGGCACGTTCGAAGGCGTCGCCGCGCTCCTCGCGCCGTTCCTCTCGAACGCCGAGGACCCGCTCGCGATGGTGCTCCCGAAGCTGACGCCCGAGCTCGACGCGACGACGCGCCAAGTGATCATCGACTGTCAGAACCAGGGCGGGCAGTCGTGCGGGAACGCGTTCGTGTTGCCGATGGTGTTCGATCGCTTCTCGCCGACGCCGCAGCCGAACGCGCGCGTCGCGATCGTCAACGGCCTCGACGTCTCCGGCAACGACTTCCTCCCGTACGCGCTGAAGCGTCGCGCGACGGGTGCGACGCGGATCTTCGGCGCGGTCCCCACCTACGGGGCGTTCGGCCCGCTCACGCGAATGCCGCGCGTCGCGGGTGAGTTGTTCGGTGGCTCGTTCCAACTTCACGACACGGTCTTCCTCACGGACCTCACCGACACGAGCACGACGTTCGAGACCGGGTACGGCGTCGAGCCGGACGAGATCGTGAGACAGAAACAGAGCGACGCACTCGAGGGCGTCGACACGCTGCTCACGCGCGCCCGCGCGTGGATTCTGGAGGGGGGCGAGTGATGCGTGGTGCGTGGATCCTACTGACCCTGTTCGCCGCTGCGTGCAGCGCCGAGACGGACTCGTTGTCGAGTCGCGACGGAGGCGTCGCGCCGGTCGATCCGGAGCGTGACGGAGGCGTCGCCGTCGTCCGCGACGGAGGGAGCCCGCGGGACGG
>JAUHYN010001118.1 GCA_030426505.1 bacterium
TCCTTCGTCGACACGACCGCGCCGACGTCGATGAACAGGCCCGCGATGCGCACCGCCTCGTCGAGGAGGCCGCCGCCGTTCGACGACAGGTCGATCACGATGCCGTCGACGCGCTTCTTCTTCGCCTCCTTCAGGAGGCGCTTCATGTCCTCGTAGGAGGAGCGCTCGCCCTTGCTGTCGCCGTAGAACGAAGGCAACTCGATCACGCCGACCTTGGTCTTCTTCTTCCCGTTCGGGATGTCCTGGTACTCGATCTTCGCTGCCTGCTCGGCCACGTCGATCTTGTCGCGCACGATGGTGAGGTCGAACGTCTTCGTGGTGTCGCTCTCGCGCATCACGCTCAGCGTGACCGACGTGCCCTTCTTGCCGCGAATCATCGCGACGACGTCACGCAGGTCCATGTCGATCGTGGAGATCGCGTCCTCGCCCTTCTGCTTCACGGCGATGATCTTGTCCTTCGGCTGCAGCGTGCCCTGACGGTCCGCCGCGCCGCCGGGGACGATCGACTCGACCACGACGAAGCCGTCCCGCGTTCGGAGCGCCGCGCCGATCCCCTCGAGCGACAGCGTCATCGAGATCCGGAAGTCCTCGAGCACGCGCGGCGAGAAGTACGACGAGTGCGGGTCCAGCGACCCCGCGAACGCCTCCGCGAAGAGGCCCGGGAACTCCTTGTTCTCCCGCCGCTCTTCGAGGCGCTTCACGATCAGTTCGTAGCGGTGGATGAGGCGCTTCTTCGCGTCCTTCACGCTGACGTCGGCCTCGAGCATGCCGACCATCTGGAAGTGGACCATCTTGCGGACCAGCTCGCTCCGCGCCTCCGCCGACTTCGCGAAGCCGCGCTTGTCCGGATCCGTGATGAGCTCGATCGACTCGTCGATCTCGAAGGTCTTCCCGCCGAGCACCTTCTTGACGGTCGCCACGTCCTCTTTGGCGCGCTCGATGACGAGGTCCGCCGCCTGGTCGAGCGCCGGGCACTCCCCGGAGCGCAGCGACTCGAAGGTCAGCAGGAGCTTGTTCCGCATCTTCGCGACGTCCGACTCCAACAGGAGCGTCCGGGAGGGATCCACCGACTCGATGAACCGCTCCGCGGTCCGGCGCTCGATCTCCTCGTCGATGTTGTCGACGGTGAAGTGCCGGTGGCCGAACGCGAAGAACAGGCTCGGGAGGTCCGAGCAGGTCAGGTTCCGGGCGGTCGCCGTCTTCGGGGCCGTACACGCCGCGAGGGCCAGGAGGAGCAGGAGAATTCTCGGCATGGACATACCTACAACACGGGATCGAATCACACTTCTTCCCGCCTGGGTATGACGGCCGAGGGCGCGGAAGGTTTCAGCGGAGTTGATCTTCCAGGTAGGCGATCGCCTCGCCCTTCAGCGGCTCTTCGCGCTCGCGCAGCGCCGTCGCGAGCGTCTCGATCATCTCGACGATCGGCTCGGAGAGGCCCTTCACGAGCCGTGTGCGGCGATCCTGCTCCGCCTCCGTTCGCTTGAAACGAAACCGCCACGCGGGATCCCACAGGCGATCGAGGTGCTCGAGGAGGTGACTCTGCGCGAGGCGGTTCCACTCGCCCTTGTCGAACCAGATGCCGTGACAGGTCGCACAGCGCTCGAGGTGGAACGGATCCTCCACCTCGACCTGGGCCCGGATCAGGATGCCGTGGCCCTCGGGGCAGAGGCCCGTCTTCTGGTCCACCGCGCTCGCGGGGCGGATCGTGCTGTCCTGCGACAGGAGCCCGGCGACCGCTTCGAGTCGCGCTTCGTCCTGCGGGAACCAGGTCCCGCCGCACTTGCCGCACCGCCTCAGGCGCGACGCGCGGCCGTCCGCGCTCTCGAGGTCGACGTCTCTACACTTGGGGCACCGCGCCGTCATCGCGTCGCATCATGCGACGCGACCCAGAGCGTTGTCGATCAAGATGTGGACGAGGCGCTCGAAGGGGATCCCGTGCGCCGCCGCGGCCTGCGGGAACAGCGACTGCTGCGTGAGCCCGGGGACGGTGTTCGTCTCGAGCAGCAGCGGGCCGCGCTCGGGGTGGACCATGAAGTCCGTGCGCGAGAAGTCTCGACACCCGAGGGACCGGTGCGCGCGGACCGCGAGCACCTGCACCTGATCGCGCAGCGCGTCCGGGATCTCGGCCGGCGTGATCTCCGCCGTCGCGCCGGGCGTGTACTTCGCCTCGTAGTCGAAGAAGTCGTACTTCGCGTTCGGGCGGATCTCGGTGACCGGCATGGGGACCGTGTCGCCGTCGATCTCCAACACGCCGCACGTCAGCTCGCGGCCGATCACCCGCGACTCGATCACGACCTCGCGCCCCGCCGCGACGTGACCCGCGACCGCCGCTTCGAGCGCCGCGCGATCCTTCGGGAACGACACGCCGAAGCTCGACCCGTTCGCACAAGGCTTCACCACACACGGGAAGCCGACCGACGCTTCGATCTGCTCGGCGTCCCACGGAGCGCCGCGCAGCACGTTGACGAAGACCGGAGTCGGGAGGTCACGCGCGACGTACACGAGCTTCGCCCGCGCCTTGTCCATCGCGAGCGCGCTCCCCGGCACGCCCGACCCCGTGTACGGTAACTTCACGGCTTCGAGCAGCGCCTGCACCGTGCCGTCCTCCCCGAACGGTCCGTGCAGCGCGATGAAGACGACGTCGGCCGTGGCCTTCAGTCGATCGAGCGCGGCGCCGACGCCGAGTGACTCGTCGCCGAAGCGCCAGGTGCCGTCGCGTTCGACGACCACGCCGGTAGCGCCGGCGCGCGCGGCGAGGACCTGCGCGCCGCTCCGCATGGAGACGTCGTGTTCGTCACTCGGTCCCCCCATCAACACCGCGACCCGCGGCACTTTGGTGTTCATCGCTCTCTACATTCTGCCCATCAGGCCCTGGAGCCCGCGCATGCCTCCCATCTTGGACAAGCGCTTCATCATCTTCTTGGCTTCCCTAAACCGCTTCAGGAACGCGTTCACCTCGGCGACGGAGGTCCCGCTGCCGCCAGCGACGCGCTTGCGGCGCGACCCGTTGATGATGCTCGGGTCGTTGCGTTCGGCGGGCGTCATCGAGTTGATCATCGCCTCGATGCGCTTGAGCTCCTTGTCCGGATCCGGGCCGGCGTTCCCGAGCTTCTTCATCGCCTGCGACATGCC
>JAUHYN010001119.1 GCA_030426505.1 bacterium
ATGGCTTCGTGCGATACCGGTGGTCAAGCGATATCGGTAGCTATTGCACGCGCTCATATATTTCAGACCTACGAGGGGCTCCCGCTGATAGTCTCGCGACCCGCCTGCCGCCTGCCGCGCGCCCGGCGCGACGTGTCCGGCCGGCGACTGGCCCGAAGGCCTCACCGGCGACGTGGTCTACGTCCGGCCCGGCGCGACGAACGGGACCGGCACGATGGGCTCGCCCTACGGCACGCTCGAGGAGGCCCGCCAAGCGGCGAACTCCGGCACCACGATCGCGCTGTCGAAGGGGACGCACGCCGGGACGATCACGATCCCGGACGGCGTCGCGCTCGTGGGCGCATGCGTCGAGCAGACCCAGATCGACGGGAGCGCCTTCACCGCGAGCACGTTGCGCGTGTCGTCCGGCGCGTCGGTCGAGATCCGGGACGTCTTCATCCGCGCGCGCGGAAACGGCATCAGCGTGACCGGGTCCGGTTCGGTCGCGGACGTCGAAGGCGTGGTGATCCGCGAGGGGAGCGGCGACGCCGCGATCAACGTGACCTCGAGCGGTCGCGTCGTGGGGCGCGATATCTTCCTCGGCGAATCCGAGACCCGCGGCATCCGAGCGACCAGCGGTGGGACGGTCGAGATCGATCGCCTCGTCGTCGACCGCACCAGCCGGATCGGAGTCTTCGCGGGGAGCGGCAACGCCCGCGTCACGATCACGGACGCGGCGATCACGCGTATGCAGCCGGACCGCTCCAGCGACGACTTCGGGCGCGCGATCGACATCGAGAGCGGCGGACACATCGCGCTCGAGCGCACGTACATCGAGGGCGCCCGGGACATCGCGGTCTACGTGAACCACGCGAACTCGTCGTTCTCGATGATCGACGGCGTCATCCGCGACACCCGCGAGCGCGCGACGGACGACGAGCAGGGCGACGCGATGTACGTGGTCGGCGGATCGCGCCTCGACCTCGAGCGCGTGTGGATCGACGGGAGCCGGAGCGACCACCTGTTCATCGTGGGCCGCGACGTCGCGCCCACGACGACTGCTTCGATCACGGACGTCGTCATGACGAACGCCGACCAGCGCGTGAGCGGCGGCGACGGCTTCGCGATCCGGGTCTTCGACGCCGCGCGCGTCCAGCTGAAGCGCTCCGTGATCGACACGACCTACTCCACCGCGCTCTACGTGGAGGACGCCGGCTCGCTCCTCGAGCTCGTCGATGTCCGCGTGAAGAACGTCGGCGCGCTCCGGGCTTCGGGCTCCGCGACCTCGTTGCGCGCGGAGCAGTCCGGACGCATCGAAGCGACCGCGGTCGCCTTCGAGGACCTCACCGGCAAGGCGCTGCACGTGGAGGACGAGGGGAGCGTAGCGCGCGTCTTCGACGTCTCCGTCTCACACGCGGGCTTCGGGACTTGCCTCGTGTGCAGCGGCCTGTGTGCGCACGGCGGGGGGCGCGTCGAGGGCGCGCGCATCCGGATCGAGGAGGCCTTCGGCCGCGGCATCAACGCGAGCGACGCCGCGTCGGTGGTCGACGTCGAACACGTCGTGGTGCGCGACTCGATGCCGGCCCCGACCTGCACGACGAGCGTCCGCTCTCCGCTCCTCGGCGACGGCGTCGGCGTGATCGACGGCGGCCGCCTCGAGATCGATCGCTTCGTCCTCGAGCAGAACCCGAGCGCCGGCATCGTCGTGGAGAACTACCTCGGCATCATGGCCGAAGGCGAAGGCGTCTACGCCTCCGACGGCGTCGTCCGCGACAACACGATCGGCGCGAACGTCTTCACGGCTGGGTACCCGGTCGAAGCCGTCGCCAACCGCGTTCTGTACACCGGCAACGCGACCAACCTGAACAATTAGTCGTGTACCTGCATTTGCGCCTCTGGGAGGGACCAGGCTCGGCCTGCCTCACCCCGCGCGTGCGCGTTCGATCAGCTCGCGGCTCGTCACGCCGGCGAGCGCGCGGATCTCGCGAATCAAGTGCGACTGGTCCGCGTAGCCGAGGTCGGCGGCGACGCGGGACCAGTCGCCGCGCCGGACGTCGGCGGCGACTTCGAGCAGCGCCGAGAAGCGCGCGTGGCGGGCGAAGCGTTTGGGGCCGATACCGACCTCCGCGGCGAAGCGACGCTCGAGTTGGCGCTCCGACCACCCGGTGAGGCGAGCGAGCTCCGCGTTGCGCACGTCGCCTCGGGCGCGTTCGATCGTGCGCACGCACGCGGCGACCGCGGGATCGATCTCGACGTCGGTCTCGGCGAGGCGCCGCTCCAACGCGGCGATCAAGATCGCGCTCGGATCCTTCGCGACCGCGATCGCGTCGGCGAGCGCGCGCCCCGCGGGCCACGTGGTCGCGATCGGGATCTCGGAGTCGGTGATCTCACGCGCGGGGAGATCGAGGAACCGACGCGCCGCGCCCGGCTCGAAGCGCACGCCGAGCACGTCGACCGGTGCGCCGCCCGGCAACACGAGCGCGGTCGTCATCGTGCCGACGAACCTCGCGGCGCTCGGGTCGAGCCGATCGAAGAGCACGTCGATGCAGCCGTCCGGCATCACCCGCCCGGGCGACGCGCACGCGTCGCGCGACGTCCAGATCCGACGGACGTACGGCGCGAGTCGCGGCGGCGGGTGGACCTCGCGGTACACGCCCTCCATCGTGGGCGGTCCGCGCGGGCCCTGACAACTCGAACGCCCGAACGCGCGTGTCGGAAATCTTCTATCTTCGACGGTCCGGGTTCGGGCACGGTCCGCCCATGACCATGCAGAAGATCACCCCCGTCCTCGTCGTCGACGCCATCGAGCCGTGCCTCCCTCTATGGACCGAGCAGCTCGGCTTCGAGAAGACCGTCGAAGTCCCGCACGGCGAACGCCTCGGCTTCGTCATCCTCGTTCGCGCCGGCATGGAGCTGATGCTCCAGACGACCGCGAGCCTCGAAGAAGACGACGCGAACCTCGCCCGCGGCATGAAGCCCGGCGACGTCTTCCTCTACGCGCACGTCGCGTCGCTCGAAGCCGCGAAGGCCGCGACGAAGGAACTCGAGACGATCGTCCCCGACCGCGAGACGTTCTACGGCGCCAAGGAAGTGTTCGTGCGCACCGGCGACGGCCACCGCATCGGCCTCGCCCAGCACCCCGAAGCCTAGCTCTCA
>JAUHYN010001120.1 GCA_030426505.1 bacterium
CCTCAACCCGGGGGGCCCGGTGTTCATCGCGACGGTCGCGGCCGCGACCTTCGGCGGCACGGCCTGGCTCGCGTGGTTCCTCCCATTCATGGTGCGGGCGGGCGCGGCGGGGGAGCCCCGGACCGTGGAGCGCTCGGTCCCGTGGATCGTCGCGGGCGTCGGCGCGGCGCTGTGTACGGTGTTCGTGCTGGGGCCGTCGATTCGATTCCCGGGCGGTCCGTGAAGGCGACGCGCCGGCCCACCGGACGGTCGATCTCCACACGCGATGACCTCGACTTTGACTCGCAGGCCGCAGGTGTCCTGTGATCCGACCGTGCCGCGCGTTCGGTTCTCGAAGTACCACGGGCTCGGAAACGACTTCGTTGTGGTCCGCGGCGAAGACGCGACGATCACCGCCGCCGCCGCGGAGCGCCTCTGCGATCGCCACCGCGGCATCGGCGCCGACGGCGTGCTCACCGTCTCGGCCCCGCGCGTCGAAGGCGCCGACATCCGCATGCACGTCTTCAACGCGGATGGCTCCACCGCGCAGATGTGCGGCAACGGCCTGCGCTGCGTGGTCCGCTTCGCGCTGGGCGGCGACGGCCGCATCGCGGTCGACACCGACGCCGGCGTCCTCGTGGGGACCGTCGAAGGGGATCGGATCGCCGTGACGATGGGGCACGCGCGGCGCACGCATGAACACGTCGACGCCGCGCCGTTCGTCGGCACCGGCGTCTCGATGGGCAACCCGCACCTCGTCCTCGCGCCGTTCGGGCCGGGCGACGCGCTGCGCGCGCTCGCCGAGCAACACGGCGCGCGCCTCGAGCGCCACGCCGAGTTCCCGGAGCGCACCAACGTCGAGTTCTGCCGAGTGCGCGAGGACGGGGAGGTCGATCTCGTCGTCTTCGAGCGCGGCTCCGGTATCACGGACGCGTGCGGGACCGGCGCGTCCGCGTGCGTCGCCGCGCTCGCCGCCGAGGGGCGCGTACACTACGGCGAGGTCGTCGTCGTCCACCTCCCCGGTGGGCCGCTCGGCGTCACGATCGCCAAGGACGAAGCGACGCTCGGCGCGGTCACGATCGTCGGCGACGCCGTCCACGTCTTCGACGGCGAGGTCGAGCTCGCGGACGCGGAGTTGGCGCCGTGAGCGTGCCGGCGACGCGCACGCGCGCGATCGTCTACGCGGGGATCGCCGTGGTGCTGTTCTCGATCGCGCTGCTCGTCTCGCGCCTCGCGGACTTCGGCGTAGTGCCCGCCGAAGAGTTCGGCGCCGGCGACTGGAAGCGCGGCGCGGTGAAGCTCGAGATCGAGGTCGTCACCACCGACGGCATCCGCCACCCGCTCCCCAGCGCGCCGACGCTCCGGCCGCACGATCGCCTGCAGCTCTCGTACGGCAAGACGCGCTACACGTCGCTGTGGGTGGTGCGCATCGGCGCGGACAAGCGCGTGACCCCGCTCGTCCCGCCGCCGGGGACGCCGGAGGCGCTCGGTAAGTACGGGCGGCGCACGGAGAACGAAGGGGAGCAGCTCGACGTCACGATCGAGGTGCCGGACGAACCCGGGCCGCTGGTGATACTCGGGATGTTCTCCGCGGTGCCGCGGCGCCTCGACGAGATCCAAGCGGCGGCGGACGCCGTGGACAGCGACGATCCGGAGACGATCGCGCGCGAGCTCTACATCCCGAGCCGGCGCTTCGTTCACGTCATCGAGATCGCGAAGTAACTTCTACCGCGAGTAGTTCGGAGCTTCCTTCGTGATGACCACGTCGTGGACGTGCGACTCGCGCAGGCCGGCGGCGCTGATGCGCACGAACTTGGCGCGCTCGTGGAGCGTCGTCAGATCGCTCGCGCCCACGTAGCCCATGCCCGCGCGGAGGCCGCCGACGAGCTGCCAGATCGTCTCCTCGAGCGGGCCCTTGAACGGGACGCGCCCCTCGATGCCTTCGGGCACGAGCTTGTTCGCTTCGATCCCCGCCTGCGCGTAGCGCTCCGCGGAGCCCTGTTGCATCGCGCCGAGCGAGCCCATGCCCCGGTACGCCTTGAAGGCGCGGCCCTCGAGCAGGACCATCTCGCCGGGCGACTCCGCGACGCCCGCGAGGAGCGAGCCGATCATCACCGCGTTCGCGCCGGCGGCGAGCGCCTTCACGACGTCGCCCGAGTATTTGATGCCGCCGTCCGCGATGATCGGGACGCCCGCGGCCGCGCCGGCCTTCGCGCAGGCCATGACCGCGGAGATCTGCGGGACGCCGACGCCCGCGACGATGCGGGTCGTGCAGATCGAGCCCGGGCCGATGCCGACCTTCACGGCGTCCGCGCCCGCGTCGATCAGCGCCTTCGCGCCGTCCGCGGTGGCGACGTTGCCCGCGGCGACGTCGACCTTCGGGTAGCGCTTCTTCGTCTCGGCGACGGCGTCGATCACGCCCTTGCTGTGGCCGTGCGCGGTGTCGATCACGACGAGGTCGACCTCCGCCTCGGCGAGCGCGGCCGCGCGCTCCTCGCGATCCGGTCCGACGCCGAGCGCCGCGGCGACCCGCAGGCGGCCGGCGGGATCGAGCGAGGCGTTCGGGTGGCGCGCGTGCTTCTCGACATCCTTCAGCGTGACGAGCCCGACCAGGCGTCGCTCCGCGTCGACGATCGGGAGGGTCTCCTTGCGGTGCTCGTGCATGACCCGGCGCGCCTCGTCGGGCGTGGTGCCCGCCGGGATCGTCACCGGGTCGCGCGTCATGAGCGCTTCGATGTGGATGTCGTTGGAGGCGGCGGCGCGGATGTCGCGGCCGGTGAGCATCCCGACCAGGCCGCCGTCCTTCACGACCGGGAACGAGGAGAAGCCGTGGTCGACGGTCAGCGCGATCGCGTCGCGCACCGGCTGGTCGGGGCGGACGGTGATCGGGCTGTGGATCATCGCCGACTCGAACCGCTTCACGCGCCGGACCTCGGCGGCGTGCTGGTCGGGCGTCATGTTCTTGTGGATGACACCGATCCCCCCGAGCTGCGCGAGGGCGATCGCGAGCCTCGACTCCGTCACCGTGTCCATCGCCGCGGAGAGCAGCGGGAGCTCCAACGTGATCCGCGCGGTCAGCCGCGTCTTGATCTCGGTCTCGCGGGGTAGGGTTTCCGAATACCCCGGCTCCAGGAGGACGTCGTCGAAGGCCAGG
>JAUHYN010000048.1 GCA_030426505.1 bacterium
GGACCCGGAGGCAGCTCGCCGCGAGCGCGGTCAGGTCGTCGGCCGGCAAGGACGCGAGCAGCTCGGCGCGGGACAGCGCCTCGGCGAGCGCGCCGGTTGCGCCGCCTTCGATCTCCGCACGCGCTCGCGTGGTCATCGCCTCGAAGTCCGGGAGTTGGTCTGCATCGACGCGGCCGCGGGCGCGTTCGAGGACGACGCGCGCGAAGGCCTCGTCGTCACGGACCGCGGCCGCGAACGCGCGCCGGCCGACGCGCATCAAGAGTGTGTTGGAGGTCGCGATGACGTCCGCGCTCCGTGGTGCGCCGGTGAGGAGCGCGAGCTCACCGAAGAAGTCGCGCGCGCCGAGCGTTCGCACGACCTCGCCGTCGATTCGAACCTCCAGTGCGCCGCGGAGGATTTGGAACATCGCGTCGCCCGCGTTGCCCTTGCGGACGACCGGGGTCTTCGCCGCCGCGCGGACACGCGTTGCGCCGGCGGCGAGCACGCGACGCGAGGCGGAGGTGACGCCCTCGAAGAGCGGGACGGCGCCGAGCAGATCGATGTCCCGCTGCAGGTCGCGCTCGAGCGCGCGGCGCACCGCGTAGCGAACCGCGATCGCCTCGCAGATCAGGACGCCGACGACGATCCCTCGCAGCGTCGGGGCTCCGAGGAGGACGCCGTCGTAGGTGCCGTGGAACGCGACGGCGACGACGACCGCGACGACGACGGGGCGCCAGCGCCCGGTGCGATGCACGGTCGCGAGCCCCAGCCCGACGATCGCGCCGTGGAGCGCGTGCGACGGAACCGCGGTCACGGCGCGAACGAGCCCGGTCTCGACGCCGTACGTGAAGACGTAGGCGACGTTCTCCACGCACGCGAACCCGACGCCGGCGGCGACGCCGTACATCAACCCGGACGACACCCGCTCGTAGCGCGTGGGCCACGGGGCGGCGACGAGGACGGCCGCGAGCTTGAGCAGCTCTTCGACGGGCGCGACGACGCCGAAGCTCCAGGCCCACGCCATCGCGCGCGGGACGTAAGCGGCGGCCTGGTGCTCGAGCGGGCCCGCGGCGAAGAAGGCGGCGGCGCCCGCGAGGCAGGTCGCGGTCACGCGAATCCAAGGCTCCGGCGCGCGCCGGACGATCCGGAGGTAGTACGCCAGGATCAACGCCGCCGGCGCGACGGCGAGGATCAGGAGGAGCGCGGCGGGCACCGGGGCCTCGAGTAGAGCACTCCACGTCACCGCGATACAGTCGCGGTGGCGTGTCACAGTGAGACGACGTCTCCCGCGCGCGACGACCGCGAACTCTGGACCGCGCGCGGCGTGGCACGTAAAACGCAAAGCGGACTTGTCGTCGATGCTGCGCTCGAGCCTCGCCAGGCTATTGCTGTGCGCGTTCGCCTTGGGCGCCTGTCGCTCCGAGGGGCGCGTCACGCTGCGCTTCTCGTTGGAGGGGCTCCCGGCGGATCTGAGCGGCCTGTTCCTGCACACGCAGATCCGCGACGCCGACGGCGACCTCCTCAGCGGGAGCATCGTCCCCGCCACCGCGACGGCGCGGCTCGCGCTGTCGGTACCGCACGGCGCGGACCGGGTGGCGGTCGTGGAGCTGCGGGACAGCGCTTCGGCGGCGACCTCGAACGTCGTCGCCTACGGCGTGTCGGCCCCGTTCTCTCTGACGGTCGGGGAGGACACCGTGGTCGAGGCGGTGGTGCGGTTGCGGAGGGTCCCCGCGATCGTGAGCCTCGTCGCGCCGGACACCACGCGGGATCGATCGGTCGAGGTCGCGGTCACGGCGGACCGCGAAGGCGTCGCGCAGGTCGTGCTCGCGCAGGACCCGAGCCTCACGTTCGGCCGACAGGTCTTCGACGTCGCGGGCGCGTCGACGCACAACGTCCGCTACGATCTCGACGCCGCGTGCCGCGCGAGCAACACCTGCACCGACGGCCGCCGCAACGTCTTCGCGCGGCTCGTCGACGAGAGCGGCTACAGCTCCACCGCGACCTCGACGCCGGTGTTCGTCGACACGCAGGCCCCCGCGGTGTTGCCGGGCTCGGGCACCGTGCAGTTCATCGCGCCCGCCGAGCTACTCACGCCGAACGCCGCGGGGAGCGGCGTGACGGTGCGGCTGTCGTTCGTGTTCGACGAGCCCGTCACGAGCACGCCCGCGGTCGCGCTCGCCGACTCCGGGCTCGCGTTCGATCTCGTGAGCACGCAGCTCGGCGCGTACATCTACGAGCGCGTCGTGCTCCCGACGGATCCGGCGGGGCGACAACGACCGACCGTGCAGGCGCGCGACGTCGCCGGGAACGAAGCGCCGCTCCTCGCGCCGGACCTCGAGTACGTCGTCGATCACGAACCCCCGACGCGCCCTCAGGTCGATGTCCCGGGCGCGATCGTCTACCACCGCGACCCCTACCGCGAGACGTCGCAGGGCGGCGCGTCGTTCACCGTGGTCGGCGCGCCGGGCGCGGTCGAAGGCGGCGCGCGCGTCGTCGTCTACGATCGCGCGGAGGCGTTCGTAGACGGCGCCGAAGCCGCGACGCGCGCAGGCGCCGCGACCGCCGCGCCCGACGGCAGCTTCACCGTTCAGCTCGCCCCGGTGGATCTCCAAGCGGTCTACCTCCTCGTGCTCGACGAGGCCGGCAACTTCCACGACGCGACCGGCCGCGCCGTGCGTGTGCGCGACATCTCGTGGCGCGTCCCCGCTGGCGTCACCGCGGGCGCGGAGCCGCCGGTCGACGTGTTCACGATCGACCGCCTCGGCGAGACCGCGCGCCTCGATCTCGCGGGCGTGATCGAAGTCGAGGACACCTCGGCGCTCGCGGACGGGCGCGGCCTCGAGGTGCACTACGATCCGCGGTGGACGGAGCGGCTCCCCGTCGAGAGCTCCGTCCCCGACGCGCACCGCTTCTCCGGCGTCGCGACGGATCCCGCGCGCGGCCGCCTCGTCCTGTACGGCGGGCGCTCCGCCAACGACGTCGTGCGCGGCGACACCTGGGAGTGGAGCGGTCGGACCTGGGAGCTGAAGGACCCCGGCCTCCTGCGGCCCGAGTGCGACGACGGCTCGCTGGACGGCGACGACCCGTTCAACGGCATGACGTACCACGGCGCGCTCGGCCTCACGCTCCTCGTGTGTCGGTACCTCCAGCCGCGCCAGGCGCCGCCGCTCCCGGCCGGGGGCACCGACGTCCTGCGCGCGTTCGGGTGGGACGGGAGCGCGTGGCGCTCGGTCGCCATCGACGCGGCGCCCGCTCCGGGCGGACGCACCGGCGCGGTCCTCGCGTACGACGCGGCGCGCGGGCGCACCGTCCTGTTCGGCGGCAACCGCTCGGCGCTCGTGTTCCCCGGCGCGGCCGACACGACGCTCGGCGATACGTGGGAGCTCGAAGCGGTCCCAACCAGCTCGGTCGGTGCGCCGCCTCGCTTGCGGTGGATCGAGCCGACGCTCACCGGCCCGACGCCCCCCGGGCGCGATCGCCACGCGATGGTGTACGCGCCGAGCCTCGGGGGCGTCGTGATGTTCGGCGGCGTGTCGGCGGACCCGGATCGACACACGCTCGACGACCTGTGGATCTTCGACGGCGCGACGTGGACCGAGGTCCCGCGGAGCGGCGCGTGGCCGCCCGCGCGCGCGCTCCACGCGCTCACCGTCGATCCGCGGACGGGCGCGGTCGGAGTCATCGGCGGCGTCGCCGACGAGCCGACTTCGACGAGCGTCGACAGCCTCGGCGAGGGCCTCTCGGACGCGTGGTGGTTCGACGGTTCGACGTGGACTCAGACGGCGACGAGCGCCGACACGCCGCGCGGGCCGGGGCTCGTCGATGCGAGCCTCGGGGCAGAGGGCGACGTCTACGTCCTGTCGGGCGTCGCGCCCGGCGCGATCGCGGCGCCATCTCGAACGTTCATCGTCGGTCCCGCGCGCTGGTCGGACCGGACGCCGTCCGGCGCGATCCCTCCGCAGCTCGAGCAGAACGACCTCATGTACCACCCCGTCGAGGAGCAGTTCTGGCTGCAGACCGCGCGGGAGGCGTCGCGCTTCACGTACGCGAACGAGACGTGGGTGTGGACGGACAGCGGGTGGCGGTTTCGCGCGCGCGAACCGACGTTGGGGCTCCCGTTCAGCGCGATGTTCGATACGCGGCGCGGGGAGGTCATGCTGCTCGTCGAAGACCACACGCTCCCGGTCGACCATTTCCTCCGGCCGTACCTTCGCTGGTACGTAAACGACGGGAGCGGGTGGGTCGGCACGGCGACGGTGACGCCGGATCTCCCGCAGCTCTACCAGAACCTCACGACCTGGAGCGTCGGGTTCTACGATCGGTCGCTCGATCGGCCGGTGGTGTTCGCGTTCGAACGTTCGACGCCCAAGCTGTTGTTCGCCGATGTTCAGGAGCTCTTCACCTGGACGAACCCGAGCTGGCAGCGCATCGACTCCCGGCCGCTCCTCGCCGCGTCGGTCGGCTACATGGCCGCGCTCTATGACGAAGCGAGCGGTCGATCCCTGCTCCAGTTCTGGGACTCGAAGACCTTCCAGTGGCACACGTACTCGTTCGACGGCACCGACTGGACGAGCCACACCGGCACCGAAGGATCCTGGACGTTCGGGCGCGGCGTGATCGCGGACGTCGCGCGCCAACGTGTGTTGACCGTGGGGACGCAGGCGGCCGGGCGCTCGATCGTCTGGTCCTGGAACGGGGCGCGGTACCGCGTCCTCCCGACGTCCGGGACGCCGCCGCCGCGCGCCGTCTACCGCAGCATTGCCTACGACCCGCGTCGAAACCGGATCGTCATCATGGAAGCGCCGACGGAGTTCGAGGCGTTCGAAGCCCCGCTGGGCGCGGTGTACACGCTCGACGTCGACGGCGCGGCCGCCCCGACCGTCGCGCTGAGGGCCCGCCTCGGCCAGGGCGGCGTCGCGCCCGCGACGATCGAGCGCATCCGGGTCGAAGCGAACGCGGGGGGCGTCGGTTATCCCGTCGCGAGCGCAGCGCCGTCCGCCGGCGTGACGCTCAGCGCGTACGACCGCCGCGCGAGCGCGTGGATCGATCTCGCGTCCAACACCGCCGACGCGACCGAGCCCGAACCCCTGACGCTCGACCTCACCGCGGACGCGATCGAGCCGCTCGTCTTCGCGGACGACGCCGAGCTCCTCCTCGCCGTGCGTTCGACGGACGGCCTCGGAAGCGGTGACGAACCGCCCCGCGTCACCGTCGACCGAATCGACATCGTCGTGAGTTACCGAATCCCGTGAGTCGCTCCATCCCATCGCGCCTCGCGTTCGCGCTCCTGTTCGCCGCGCTGACGAGCTGCAGCTCGGAGGGGCGGCTCGCGCTGCGCTTCTCGTACGACGGCGACCTCACCGGGCTCTTCGTCCACGCGCGGATTCGGACCGAAGCGGGCGGCGTCCTGAGCGGGAGCATCGCGCCCGCCACCGACACCGCGCGCCTGTCGCTCTCCGTGCCGCACGGCGCGGGGCGCGTCGCCGTGGTCGAGCTGCGCGACGGCGCTTCACCCACGGGCTCGAACGTGATCGCCTACGGCGTCTCCGCGCCGTTCTCTCTGCAGCCCGGCGACGACACCGTAGTCGAGGCGGAGGTCGTGCTCCGCCCGGTGCCCGCGATCCTCGAGCTCGAAGCGCCCGCCGTCACCCGCGACGGCGCGATCGAGGTCCGCGTCGCTGCGGATCGCGAGGGCGTCGCGCAGGTCGTGATCGCGCAGGATCCGAGTCTGACGTTCGGGCGGCAGCTCTTCGACGCGTCGCCCGGGACCGCGCAAGTCCTCACGTACGACATCGACGCCGCGTGTCGCGCGACGACGACCTGCCGCGACGGGCGCCGCAACGTGTTCGCGCGCCTGGTGGACGCGGAGGGCTACAGCTCGACCGCCACGTCGACGCCGGTCGTCGTGGACACGCGACCGCCCGCGGTCCTCCCGGGATCCGGCGCGGTGCGCTTCATCGCGCCGGGTGAGCTGTTGACCCCGAACGCGGCGGGGACCGGCGTCACCGTGCGCCTCTCGTTCGTCTTCGACGAGCCGGTGACGAGCACGCCCGCCGTCGTCCTCGCGGACTCGGGCCTTGCGTTCGACTTGGTGAGTACCGAGCTCGGCGCGTACATCTACGAGCGCGTCGTGCGCGCGAGTGATCCGCCCGGGCTCCAGCGGCCGACGGTGCAGGCGCGCGATCCGGCGGGGAACGAGGCGCCGTTGCTCGCGCCGGATCTCGAGTACGGCGTCGATCACGATCCGCCGATGCCGCCCCGGGTCGAAGTCGCCGACGCGATCGTCTTCCACCGTGACCCGTACCGCGACGCGTCCGCCGGTGGCCCTTCGTTCACGGTGGTCGGCGCGCCGGGTTCGGTCGAGGGCGGCGCGCGGGTCGTCGCGTACGATCGAGCGCAGGCCTTCGCGGGCGGCGTCGAAGTCGCGAACCGCGCCGGCGTCGGCGACGCCGCGCCCGACGGGAGCTTCACGCTCCGCCTGGCCCCGGTCGATCTCCGCGCCGTCTTCCTCCTCGTCCTCGACTCGGCCGGCAACTTCCACGACGCGACGGGGCGCGCGACCCGCGTGCGCGACATCTCACTCCGCGTCCCCGCGGGCCGCCGGAGCGGCCCCGAACCGCCCGTCCAAGTCTACGAGGTCGACCGGCTCGACGACACCGCACGCCTCGATCGCGCGGGCGTCGTCGCGCTCGCCGACGCGTCCGCGCTCGCGCTCGACGACGGCCTCACGATCGAGTCGCGCTACGATCCGAGGTGGACCGAACGCCTCCCGACGCCCTCCGCGGTCCCCGACGCGATTCGCTTCGCCGGCGTGGCGAGTGATCCCGCGCGCGGGCGCCTCGTCGTCTACGGCGGGCGCTCCGCCGCCGACTTCGTCCGGAGTGACACGTGGGAGTGGGACGGGCGACGCTGGGTCGCGTTCCCGACGAGCCTCGATCGGCCGTCGTGCGACGACGGCACCACGGACGGCGACGACCCGTTCAACGTGATGACCTACCACGGGTCGATCGGCCTCACGCTCGTCGTGTGTCGCTACCTCGAGCCGCGCCAAGCGCCGCCGCTCCCGCCCGGCGGCACGGACACGCTCCGCGCCTTCGGATGGAACGGCGCTGCGTGGCGCGCGGTCGAGCTCGAAGCCACCCCCGCGCCCGGCGGTCGATCCGGCACCGCGCTCGCGTACGATCCTTCGCGCGGTCGCACCGTGATGTTCGGCGGGAACGAGGCGGCGCTCATCTTCCCCGGCGCCGCGGCGACGACGCTCGGCGACACGTGGGAGCTCGAGACCGTCCCGACGAGCTCCGTGGGGCGGGCGCCCCGCCTCCGCTGGATCGAGCGCACGCCCTCGGGGCCGACGCCCCCGCCGCGTGATCGCCACGCGATGGTCTACGCGCCGAGCCTCGGCGGCGTCGTCCTGTTCGGCGGCATCTCGGCCGCGGGCGATCGCCACGCGCTCGACGATCTCTGGGTTTGGGACGGGGCGACGTGGACCGAGATCCCGAAGAGCGGCGCGTGGCCGCCCGCGCGCGCGCTCCACACGCTCGTCTACGATCCTCGGACCGGCGCCGTCGGCGTCGTCGGAGGCCTCGCGGACGAACCGGTCTCGACGAGCATCGACTTGCTCGACCCGGGCCTCGTCGACGCCTGGTGGTGGGACGGCGCGAGCTGGACCGAGACGCCCGCAGCGCCGGAAGCGCCGCGCGGTCCGGGCCTCGCCGCCGCGAGCCTCCGCGAGCGCGAAGAGGTCTACGCCGTCTCGGGCGTCGCGCCCGGCGCGGCGCCGTCGAGCTCGCGGACGTTCGTCGTCGACGCCGCGCGGTGGTCGGACCGCACGCCGTCCGCCGCGATCCCGACCCAGACCGAGACCACGCAGCTGCTCTACGATCCGGGCCGCGACCTCGTCTGGATGCACACGGCCCAGGGCGTGATCACGCCCTACGACTTCCTCAGCGAGACTTGGCTGTGGACCGACAGCGGGTGGCGCTTCGTCGACTTCGAGCCGTCGATGGGGCAGCCCGTGAGCGGCGTGTTCGATACGCGGCGCGGGGAGGCGCTCGTGCTCGCGCGCGGCCCGGACGCCGTCTACCCGTTCTACACGTTCGTCCACGACGGGGACGCGTGGACGAGGACGTCGACGACGGCGCCGGTTCAACCCCAGGGGTTCATTCGGGACTACGGCATTCCGTTCGATCAGTTCTTCTACGACCGCGCGCGCGATCGCCCCGTCGCGTTCTCGCACGACGACTACGTCGACGCGGGCAACGGTTCGTACCTCACGCAGGAGCTGTACGTGTGGACGCACCCGACCTGGGAGCGCATCGATCGTCGCCCGAGCATCAGCAACGGCCTCGAGTCGCCCATCGTGGTCTACGAGGACCGCACGGGCCACTACCTGCTGCAGTCCACGTCCGCCGCGCGCTCGCGGACGTACACGTTCGACGGCACCGACTGGGTCGAACGGACCGGGAGCGAAGGCGAGTGGGGCGTCGGTCGCGGCGTCGTCTCCGATGTCGCGCGCCAGCGTGTCCTCACGATCGGCGCTCGCTCGGGCCGCGCGCGGGCGTGGACGTGGGACGGCGCCGTGTACCGGGCGCGCCCGACGGCCGGGCCGGCCCCCTCCAGGTATGTCCACCGCGGGCTGACGTACGATCCGCGCCGGAGGCGCGTCGTCGTGACGGAGGCGCCCAACGAGTTCTCGCCGCTCGAGGCGCCCGCCGGCGCGGTCTATCTCCTCGACGTCGACCCCGCGGCCGCGCCCGCCGTCACCGTCCGCGCACGGCTCGGCGAGGGCGGTGTCGCGCCCGGCTTGGTTCAACGCGTCCACGTCGAAGCGCGCGCCGGCGGCGTGGGGTACGCGGCCACGAGCTCCGTCGGGGTGTGGGGGGCGACGCTCGTCGCGTTCGATCGGAGCGCGGCGCGATGGATCGACCTCGCGACGAACACGGCCGACGCCGACCGCCCCGATCGGCTCGCCTACGACCTGACGGCGCAAGAGATCTCGAGCCTCCTCGCGGCGGCGGACGCTCAGCTGTTGTTGGCGATCGAGTCGACCGAGGGGCTCGGCGCCGGGGACGCGTCGGCGCGCGTCGAGGTCGACGCGTTCGACGTCGTCGTCGACTACCGGCTGCCGTGATCAGAACGCTTCGATGCCGACCGACGCGCCGACCGACGAAGTGAACGCGACGAGCGCCGCGCTCGACCCGGGGATGTAGGCCAGCCCGCTGCCGTTGAAGAGCGACGTCTCCGTCGACGTCGTCACGAGGCGAACCTCACCGAGCTCGGCCGCAGCGGATGCGGTCCTCGCGATGCCGAGCGAACCGTTCGCGATTTGCTGGTCGTTCCCGAGCACCGAGACGTAGACGGTGCCGTCGGGCGCGGCGTCGACCCCGGCGCCGGACGGCACGTTCTGGACCCGCACGTCCGGAGGGACGGTCACGGCCGCGTAGGTGCCCGTCTGGAGATCGATCCGAGCGAAGCACGGCGCGGGTCCGAAGGTGGTCGTGCAGGCGAAGTACGCCGTGGACGGCGCCGCGAACGCGTAGTCGGCGGCGAAGCCCAGCCCCAACAGGGTGTGTTCGAGCGCGAACGAAACGCCGAGGTCCGAGCTCCGGTAGACCTCGATCCGCGCGGGCGCGTCCACGAACAGGAGGACGTCACCCAAGGTACGATCGAAGTGTAGAGCGCCTCCCGACGCGGTCGCGCTCGTCATCGCGACCAACTCGAACGCGTCGTTCCTCCAGACGCGAACCTCCGACTGGTTCATGTCCGTGACCGCGAGGAAGACGTGGTTGCGCCACGAAGTGATGTGCGGACCGAAGCCCAGCAGGGTCGTGTTGATCGGTCCGGCGTCGACGATGCGCGGCGACGACCAGGTCGCGCCGCCGTCGGTGGACTTGACGAAGGCCAGGGTACCGCCCGTCGTTCGGGCCGCGGCGTAGAGGACGTCCGGGGCGTGCGCGTGAATCGCGAACCGCTCGACGGTCGGGATGGTGAGGGGCTGGGCGTCGGCGAACGTGACGCCGAGGTCGTCGCTGCGCGCGACGCGCGGCTCGCCCGCGCAGCTCATCCCGACGAACATCCGCAGGGACGGATCGATCGCGACCTTGTGGGCGTTGGGGCTCGGGACGGTGCAGCCCGGCCCGATCACGTGCGCCGCGACCGACGTGACGTTGGTCGGCGGGGGCGGGCCGCACACGCCGTTCAGGCAGATGTCGCCGCCGGTGCAAGCTGCGTTGCAAGCGCCGCAGTGCATGTCGTCCGCGAAGAGGTCGGCGCACACGCCGTCGCAGTTGGTCTCGAGGTCGTCCGTACACATGCCGGCGTCGCGGGGGCCGCCGTCGCGCGGTCCGGCGTCCCGGGTGCCCGCGTCGATCCCCGAGTCCGGCTCGTCGACGCCGCCGTCGCGGGTACCCGCGTCGGGTTCGTCCTGTCCGGCGTCACGGACATTCACCACGCCGGTGTCGCGGGGCCCGCCGTCGCGGGGGTCGATGGTGTCGTCGTCGTCGTCGCCACTGCAGCTCGCGAGCACGAGGAGGAAGGGGGCGAGGAGTGCGAGGCGTTGCGCCGAGAACATGACGGGACGATACACGTATCGGGCGGCTCGAATCTCCACTCGGGCGCCTCGAATTCGCCCTGTCTCGGGGTGCGCCTCCGGTTTCTCGGGACGGACGCTGAGGTCTGCATCTCGCGCAGGGACCCGGACACGACACCGCCCGTGACACGACTTCCCCGTCGGCGGCTGTGTCACCCGACCGGCCGTACGGGGGGACGAACGGTGGCACGACCGCTGCTATGGTCCCCACTCGACATGCAGTCGGTCGGCCTCCTCCTGCTCGCCTACGCCGGGCCCGTCCTCGTCGGGCTGGTCTTCCTCTTCACCGGCTTCATGAAACTCGTCGAGCCGCAGCCGTTCGTCGCGCACCTGCAGCGCCTCGACCTCGTGGCGCAGCCGCGCTTCAAGTCGCTCCTGTTCGTCGCGGTGACGCAGGAGCTCGCCCTGGGCGCGGCGCTCCTGACCGGGTGCGCGCCGGTCGTGGTGCTCCCGCTCTCGATGCTCACGATCGCCGTCCTCACCGTCGTCACGCTCCGGGCGTATCGGGCGAATCGAATCACGGACTGCGGCTGCTACCACGGCATGATCGATCTGACGCCGCCGCAGAGCGCGCTGATCAACGTCGGCTACATCGTGAGCCTCGCCGTCGCGTTGCCGTTCCGCACGGGGTTCGGGCACTGGGCCTCGGCGGTCGTCGTCGCCGTGGTCGCGATCGCGACCGTCCTCGTCTACCGCGAATCGCTGAAGCGCATGGTCCAGATGCGCCCGCCCCTCGTCGAGCTCGGTCGCGTGCAGGCCGGGCGACGTTTCGATCCGAAGTGGCTCCCGGGCGCGCCCGTGGACCTCGAGACCGGCGAGCGCCTCGTCGCGTTCCTCGGGGTGGGGTGCCCGATGTGCAAGCCGTGGCTGCCCGTCCTGCGAGCGCTCGCCAAGTCGAACCAGGGGATGCCGGTGGTCGGCGTGGTCGCGGGCGACACGTCGGCGGTCGTGGAGTTCATGGCCGAGTACCAGGTGGAGCTCCCGCTCGTGGTCATCAGCTCCGCGCGCTTCGGTCGCCTCGTCCGCGGGACGCCGGTCGGCGCGTACCTCGTCGACGGCCGTATCGAAGGGCGCTACGTGGGCTTCCTCCCTCGCGAGCTGGCGCTGCGCGCCCGGAACAAACCGGAAGAGGTCGCTTCAGTGGAATCTACTGAAAAGTCCGAGGCGCACGGATGACGACGCCCTCGAGAGCCTCACGCGCAGTTACCTTCCTCGTCGCGCTCGCTGCGTGGCCTCTCGCCACCGCGCGCGCGGATACGCGGCTCGAGCTCGATACCGCGGTGCGATCCGCGCTCACCGAGCACCCCGATCTCCTCAGCGCGTTGCAGCGGGTGGAGGCGGCGCGCGGCCAGCTCTCTTCGGTGCGCGGCGCGTTCGACGAACGCATCGACGCGAGCGTGGACTACCAACGCGCGGACGAGGCGATCCCCCAGGAGCAGCGGCCGCTCATCGGAGCGGACAGCCTGACTTCGAACGTGCTGTCCGCCCGGCTCGGCGCGTCGAAGACGTTCCGGTGGGGCATGCGGGTCGACCCGTCGGTGAGCCTGACGCGTTCGACGAGCGAGGTCGGGACGAACGCGCCCGAGACCGAGGCGCTCAATCGCGCGCAAGCCCGCTTGCAGGTCACGCAACCCATCTTGCGCAACCTCGGCTTCGCCTCGGCCGTCGTGGGCGAGCGCGCCGCGGTGCTCGAGCTGGAGGCCTCCGAGCGGGACGCCGAAGCGACCGCGCAGCGGCTCGTACGTGACGTCGTGAACGCCTACTGGCGCTACACCGCCTCCGTGCGTCGCCTCGCGCTGCTCGAGGTCTCGGAGGCGCTCGCGAAGAAGACCGCCGACGACACGCGCGCGCTGATCGCCGCCGACGAGCGCCCGGCCTCGGACGCCCTGCAGCTGTCGGCGACCGAGGCGGACCGCCGCCGCCAACGCGTTCAGGCCGAGTCGTCCGTGTTCGCGGACCGGCGCCGCCTCGGGCTCGCGATGGGGCTGGACGACGCCCGCGCAATGGCGTTGCCGCCCCCGGCGCGCTCGCTCCCCGCCGACGCGCTCCGCACCGAGGCGCCCGGCGAAGCCGCGCTGCAGACGGCGCTCGATCGGCGCCCGGACGTCGCCGCCGCGCGACGTCGGCTCGCCGTCGCGAACCTGAGGTTGGAGGCGACCGACTGGAACACGCTCCCGGAGCTCGACGCGTCGTTCTTCGCCGGCTACTCCGGGCGCCTCGACGATAACGGCCCGTCCGGGTTGTTCGGCGCGCTCGGGACCAACGTGGGCCCGTCGGTCGGGGGCGGCCTGACGTTGCGGCTCCCGGTGCGGAACGCCGCGCAGCGCGGCGCGCTCCTGAGCCAACTTGCGTCTCGGCGGCAGTCCGAGCTGTCGCTGTTCGACCTCGAACGGAACGTCCGCGCGAACCTCGCCATCGCGCACAACCAACTCGAGCGCGCCGCGGACGCCGTCGAGGCTTCGCAGGACGCGCTCGATCTGTTCCAGCTCGCGCTCGACGCCGAGACCGCGAAGCTCGACGCGCAGCTCGGCACCGTGCTCGACGTGGTGCTCTCGCAAGAGCGCTTGCTCAACGCACAGATCGCGGCGGTCGACGCGCGCGCGCAGAACGCGAGCGCTTACGTCGACCTCTCGTACCAGCGCGGTGATCTCCCGGCGTACGCCGAGGACGACGCCGCCCTCACGCGGCTCCTCGCCGCGTTCGCCGGTCAGGAGGTGTCCCCGTGAGCTCACCGTTCCGAGAGGCATCGCTCGAGCGCCTCTCCTCGCCCGAGCAACTCGACTCGTTGATGCAGGTGACCACCGCGAAGGGGTGGATCGCGCTAGTGACGTCGGCGGCGCTGATCGCGGGGATCGGCGTGTGGAGCGTCGTCGGTCGGCTCCCCACGAACGTCAACGGCTCGGGGATCTTGTTGTACCGCGGCGGCATCACCGAAGTGACGGCGTTGGGGTCGGGGCAGGTCCGCGCGCTGCACGTGACCGAGGACGACGTCGTCGAAGTGGGGCAGGTCGTCGCGGAGATCGCGCAGCCCGACCTCGAAGACGAGATCCGCAACGCGAAGGCCGAGGTCGCGAAGGCGAAGTCCGAGCTCGAGACGCTCCAGCGGTTCGGCAGCGAAGGGCAGCGGCTCGAGGCCGTGAGCCTCCGTGAGAACAAGCGCGACAAGGCGGCCGCGCTCGTCGCCGCGCGCGAGAAGCTCGCGTACCTCGAGGAGCGCCACGCCTCGCAGTCGAAGCTCTACGACAAGGGCCTGATCACCCAGTCCACGCTGCAACAGACGAAGCAGTCGATCGATGGCGCGCGCGCCGAGATCGCGCAGCTCACGCAGAGCGTCCGCGACCTGAGTCTGACGACGCTGCGGAACGAGAAGCAGTCCGAGTCGGAGCTGCGGGCGGCCGAGGTCCGCGTCGCCGACGCCGAGCGTCGAGTGAAGAGCCTCGAGGAGCGCCTCGCGGCGGCGGCGAAGGTGGTCAGCCCCTACGCCGGGCGCGTCGTCGAAGTGCGCGCGCGGCGCGGCGCCCTCGTGAACACCGGCGGTCCGGTCATCGCGTTGGAGCTCACCGGGAGGGGCGACGCCGAAGAGCTCGAAGCCGTCGTCTACCTCCCCCTCGCCGACGGCAAGCGCGTGGCGCCCGGGATGAAGGTCCGCGTGTCGCCCGCGACCGTGAAGGAAGAAGAGTTCGGCGTGATCCACGGCGAGGTGCGCTCGGTCGACGGCTTCGTGTCGAGCCGCGAGGGGATGCGACGGCTCCTCGACAACGAGGATCTGGTGTCGAGCCTGATGCAGGGGGCGGGCGGGACCGCCCTCGGCGTCCGCGTGCATCTCACGACGAGCGCCGACACCACGAGTGGCTTCGCGTGGACCTCGGGCGACGGCCCGCCGATCCAGATCGAGAGCGGCACCCCGTGCTCCGCGTCGATCACCATCGAGACCGAGCGCCCGATCGCGCAGGTGTTCCCGTTCGTCGCGAGGTGGCTCGAGCCATGAAGCGCGCGAAGGTCCCGACCGTCCTCCAGATGGAGGCCGCCGAGTGCGGCGCCGCGTCGCTCGGCATGGTGCTCGCCTACCACGGCGCGTTCGTGCCGCTCGAGGAGCTGCGCTACGAGTGCGGCGTCTCGCGCGACGGGACCAAGGCCGGGAACATCCTCCGCGCGGCGCGGACGTACGGCCTCGACGCGAAGGGCTTCCGCAAGGAGCCGCAGCAACTCACCGAAGTCACGCTGCCCGCGATCCTGCATTGGAACTTCCAGCACTTCCTGGTGCTGGAGGGCCTCGACGACAAGGAGGCGTGGATCAACGACCCGGCGTCCGGCCGTCGCAAGGTCTCCTTCGCGCAGCTCGATGAGGCGTTCACGGGCGTCGTCCTCACGTTCGCGAGGAACGATGCGTTCCGCGAGCGCGGCGAACCGATGCGCGTGTTGCCGCGCCTCTTCGCTCGCCTCGAGGGCTCGCGCTCCGCGCTGCTGTTCGCGATCATCGCGGGCCTGCTCCTCGCGGTCCCCGGCGTCCTCATCCCGCTGCTCGGCCGCATCTTCGTCGACGAGATCCTCGTAGGCGGGAAGAAGAGTTGGCTTTTGCCGCTCCTCGGGTTCGCCGGCCTGTTGCTGCTGTTGAAGGCGGGCCTCGGTCGCCTGCGCGCGAAGAACCTCCTCGACTTCCGCTCGAAGCTCGCCGTGTCCGGGTCCGCGAGCTTCATGTGGCGGGTGTTGCGGTTGGAGGCGCGGTTCTTCGAGGCGCGGCTCCCCGGCGACATCGCGTCGCGCGTCGGGCTCAACGAGTCGCTCGCGTCCACCGTGGCCGGGCAGATCGACGCGCTCCTCGTCGTCTTCTACCTCTTCGTGTTGTTCTCCTTCGACGTCCCGCTGACGTTGGTGGCGGTCGGCGCCGCGCTCCTCAATATCGTCGCGCTCCGGATCGTGTCTTCGTACCGCGCCACGCTGAGCAACCGCGCGTCGCGCGCGTCCGCTCAGCTCTCCGGAGTGCAGGCGAGCGGGCTCATGCAGATCGAGACGCTCAAGGCGACCGGCGGCGAGAGCCGCTTCTTCGAGCGGTGGGCCGGACACTACGCACAGGTCGTCAACTCGGAGCAGGAGTCGGGCGGCTCGAACCTCCTCCTCAACCTCGTGCCGTCGCTGCTCGGCGCCATCACGACCGCCGTCGTGCTGTGTTGGGGCGCGGCGCGCGTGCTCGACGGCGCGATGACGATGGGGACGCTCGTCGCGTTCCAGGCGCTCGCGGCGTCGTTCCTCGGGCCCGTCCAGAGTGTGCTCAGCATGTGGAGCACGGTCCAGACGCTACCCGGCACGCTGCTGCGACTGGACGACGTCATGCGGCAGCCGGCCGCGCCGGATTCGGATCCCGAGGCCGAGCGGACGCCGCTGGTCGGACGCATCGAGCTCGAGGGCGTCACGTTCGGCTACAGCCCGCGCGAGCCGCCGCTCCTCGACGCGCTGTCGCTGGTCGTCGAGCCGGGTCAACGCATCGCGCTCGTCGGGAGCTCGGGGAGCGGCAAGAGCACGATCGCGAAGCTCGTCGCGGGGACGTACGCGCCGTGGGAGGGGCGGGTGCTGTTCGACGGTGTGCCGCCCGCGTCGATCGATCGGCGCGCGTTCCTCGACGCCTTCAGCGTGGTCGACCAGGAGATCGTCCTGTTCGAGGGCACCGTCCGAGAGAACCTCACGCTGTGGGACGAGACCGTCCCGCAGGAGGCCGTTGTGCGCGCGGCGAAGGACGCGTGCATCCACGACCACATCGTCAACCTGCCGCACGGCTACGACACGCGCCTCGAAGAGGCGGGGCGCAACCTCAGCGGAGGTCAGCGCCAGCGCCTCGAGCTCGCGCGCGCGCTCGTCAACGATCCGGCGGTCCTCGTGCTCGACGAAGCGACCAGCGCGCTCGACGCGACGGTGGAAGAGGAGATCGATCGCAACCTCCGT
>JAUHYN010000049.1 GCA_030426505.1 bacterium
ATGCGCTGCGAGACGTCCGACTCGAACGCCTTCTCGTACTGCAGCTCGAGCACGTACGCCTTCGCGCGGAGGCGCACGGCGACCATCATGTCGAGGCGCACCTCGTTCACGAGGACGACCCACGGCTTCGCGGCGAAGAAGTACGGGCTCGAGATCAGGCACTCCTCCACGATCTTCTTCGCGCGCGGGATGTCTTGGTCCGTCCCGATGTGGAAGTCCTGCTGCACGAGCATCGTCAGCGCGCCGGAGTTGCCGGACGCGACGGCGTTCGTGAGGAACGAGTTGTTCGGGATCGTGACCTCGTTGTCGTCGAGGGTGACGAGGCGGACCGAGCGCAACCCCACGTTGGTGATCGTCCCGTAGTACGAGCCGAAGCTCACGCGGTCGCCGACCTGGAAGGGCTTCTCGAACAGGATCATCACGCCCGCGAGCACCGACGACGCCTGGTCCTTCAGGACGAGGCCCACCGTGACGACGATCGTGCCGCCGACCACCGTGAGCACCTCCTTCGAGACGGAGAACATCGACTGGAACGCGAGCGCCGCGCCCGCCACGTAGATCGCGAAGCGGATGAAGGCGGAGACCTGGCTGACGAGGAGGCGGTTCTTCGCGAACGTCGATGTGACGCTCTCCGTGATCTCGCGGAGCGCGCGCGCGATCGCCCACGTGACGACGATGACGAACAGCGCGCTCACGAGGCCGCTGAAGCGAATGAGCTCGAGGATCTGTCCTGCTTCCACGTGAGGTCCCTCAGATCACATTGTGCCGCGACAGGTTGCGAATCACGGCGCGGTACCAGTGTACGTCGATCGCGTATTGGTCGGTGTCGTCGCAGCGGTAGAGGATGCCTTCCTCTGCGCCGCGGGTGAGCGTGGCCTGCGCCATCTTCGGTTCGATGCGCAGCACGCGCGCGAGCTGCGCGGCGCTCAAGCGCTCGTGCGTGACGATGGCGGCGTACGCGAAGCGGACGTCCGGGGGCACGCGGTCGAGGCGCTCGCCGTTCGGGCTCGAGAAGAGGCGCACGCGGACGCGCTCGTCGGAGACGTACGCGAGCGAGTGCAGCCAGAAGTGGCACGCGACCGCGGGGCAGCCGTCGGCGTAGTCCCAAATGAGGCGCGTGTACGCCTCGCTGCTGCGGGCGAGGGCGGTGGTCGACGTGGCCTCGTTGGCGTCGGCGAGGAGGTCGTCGAACTGATGGACCACGCCGGACGCGGCGGCGCGCGCCATCAAGAGCATCCGGATCTCCTGCTCGGACCACGGTCGAATGTACTGTTCGGAGCGGAAGCGCACGCGGCGTGGGCGCGCGGCCGAGATGTACGTCCACGCGGTGTCGTCGGCGGACGCGATCCAGAAGACCCGATCGCCGGTGCGCTCCATGACGTCGAGGAGGCGGTCGAACGCGTCGTAGCCGCCGAGCTCGCGGAGCACCAGGCGGTGGATGTCGTCGATCAGCACCACACGCTGGGTCGTGCGGAGCGCTTCGACGATGTGATCGAGATCCGTCTCCTCGACGCCGGCGAGCGCGCTGAGGTGGACGTTCAGCGCCTCGCACCCGTCGTCGTGCCGCGCGAGCGCGACCGAATCCACCGGGACGTCGTAGGTCTTCGCGACCTCGGCGGCGCGCCACAGCCACGTGGTCTTGCCGTAGCCCTTCGGCGCGCGGACGAGGAAGCTCCCGCGGAGCCGCCCGGCCTTCCAGCGTTCGAGATCCGCTTTCAGCTTGTCGAGCCCGGGGCAGAAGTCGATGCGGATGTCCGAGTCGAGGAGCGGCTCCGTCGTGAACGCTTCGCACAGCGGATCCGGGAGGCGCGGGATGTCGCCTTCGAATGCGCCGAGCTCTTCGCCGCGGCGCTCGAGGCGCTTGCGGAAGAGGAACGACAGCGCCTTTCGGATCTGGTCGAACTGGAGCGCCGTCTCCTTCGCGACCGCCGCGATGCCGCGCACCGCGACCAGGAGGAACGCCGCGAGGACGACGACGAAGCTGTAGTAGCGGTCCTTCGACTGGTCGACGAGGCGCGCGAGTGTGCCTTCCGGGCGGAACCGCAGGTACGTCGCCGCGATCTCGGTGCGCCAGTTGCGGACGAGCATGAAGCCCACGAAGACCACGCCGGCGATCACGAAGCGCTCGCCGTGGTGCGCGAGGACGCCGCGCCCGAGGATGCGGTGGGCGAGGGCGAGGAAGAGGCCGAAAACGAACACGGCGCGCCCCGCGTGGAGGGTCGTGCGTTCGATCTTCTCGCGGACGTCGGGGCGGATCGCGATCTGCCGACGACGCGCGAGCGCGAGGATGGTCGAGTTCGCGAAGACGCGGAGCAGCCAGTAGTACGAGAACCAGACGACGATCGTGAAGATCAGCTCGAGCTCGAGGAACGAGCCGAATCCGCCGATCATCCAGTGCCCGGCGTGGAGCGTGGCGATGAAGATCACCGGAGACGCGAACCGCTCGAGCGCGCGCTGCAGGACCGCGACCCGGCGCAGGCGCACCATCGAGTTCACGGCGTCGGGGCGGTGGACCGAGAGCCACTTCCTCAGACGCGGCACGCTCCGGCGGCGGAGCCAATACGCGGCGAGGAGCACGAGCAGCAGCTTGAAGATCGTCCAGGTCCAGCGGCCGATCGCGCCGAGGTCCGTGAAGTCGAGGCGCGCGACGCCCTGCGCGCGCGCGATGATGCGCGCCTGGGTCGTCAGCCGCAGCGCGCTCAGTTCGCGCCGCGCCTCGGTGAGTCCGCGCTTCGAGTAGGCGTACTTCTCGGCGCGCGCGTCCTCGGAGAGCGCGAGGAAGACGCGCTCGCGCGCCGCCATCAGCGCGTCGACCTCCGCGAGCCACTGCACGATGTCGTCCGCGCGCGACGTCCGTTCGGTCTTGCGGATCTCGTCGCGGTACCGCTCGAACTCGAGGATCGCCTCGCGCACCTCGAAGGCGGCCTGCCGCTCCTCGGGGCTCGCGTCCGTGTCCGTGTCCGGCTCTTCGACCTCGAGTGAAGGCAGCCCCAGCGACTCGGTTGCGAGCGACATCGACACGGCGAGCTCTTCCAGCGCCCGGTCGATCAACAGCGCCGAGTCTTCGTACAACGCGCGCGCCGTACTCGCGGACATCGTGACCTGGGTCGCGGCGACGTGGCGCGTCGCCTTCGCGATGACTTGGGCCTCGAGCGCGTTGCGTGTCTGGCGCTCCTTCGAGAGCTTCTCGGCGCGGTCCGCGAGCGTGCTCATCCCCTGCGCGACGCGCGCGCGGAGGCCCTTGAGCGCCTTGAGCTTCTGTGTGCGCGCGCGCTCGGCGTCGGCGAGCGCGGCGCGTCGCTCGGCGTCGGCTTGGCGCGCGGCGGCGGCGGCGCGTTCGGCCTCGGCGCGAGACTCGACCGCGGAGAGGCGGGCCTCGTACTTCGCCTCGGCGCCGCGGATGCGCTCCGCGAGGACGTTCGGCTCGAGCTGGAGGATCTCGATCTCGAGGACGCGCGCGCGGAACTCGAGCATCGGTCGACGGAGGCCGACGTCGACGGCGCTCGTGCTGGTCGACGACGTCGCGACCGGCGGCAGGTTCTCCGATTGGGCGAGCAGCTCTTCGGTGAGGCGCTCCACGCGCGCCTTCACGGCGGCGCGGTCGCTCGGGTCCACGGCGAAGAGGGTTCGGATCGGGACCTCGAAGTCGGTCTGCCCCTTCAGGACGCGCGCGAGGCGCCGCACACGGCGCTCGAGATCGTCGTAGCTCTCGGGGTCCGCGGCGTGGGCGGTCCCGAGCGCGACCAGGACGAGCCCGGGCACGAGGAGGTGTCGAAGTCGCCGCAACGCCGTCGAGAATCCTGTCAGAAGGGCCCGGGACCGCAATTTTTTTCGCCCCGTGGCTGTGATCCCGGCCACGGCGCGCGCGCGGACCCGGCGCGCGGGTTCAGGTCGCGACGGACGCGATCCGGCCGAGGCGCCGCGGCGTAACGGGATCCGAGGGGAGACACGTTGTCGCAGGGCGCGCCTTTTTCCCCACGGCTGCGATCGAACCGCGTAACTTCATCGACAGGTCTCCTTACCCATGGAAGTCACAACGATGATGAAAGCCACGCTCCCCACCACCGCCGCCCTCGCGCTCCTGTTCGCAGTCGGGTGTGGCGGCGCGGATCCCGAGCTGCACTCCGTGACCGTCAGCCCGGCATCGGTCGCGGCGGGCGCGGATCTCACGCTGACGATCGACATCGCGAACTTCGATCTCGTGAACCCGGACGAGCACACCGCTCACGGCCTCCGCGCCGCGGACGGCGAGCACGAGCACGGCGAGGCCGACGGCGACTACCCGTCCGAGGGCCACTTCCACGTGTACATGGACTCGGTCGAGACGAACCCGCTGATGCTGAACTGCCCGGACCACTGCAAACACCCGGGGTTCGCGAAGGAAGTCCGCGCGCGCATCCCCGACGGGACCGAGGCCGGAATGCACACGATCATCGTTCGGTTGAACGACAACAGCCACATGACGTTGACGCCGCACATCATGACGACGGCGACGTTCACCGTGGAGTAGACTCGAATCGGAGAATCCCATGACCCGCCGCCCGCTGTTCCTCGCCCTGCCTCTGCTCCTCGCCGCCGCGTGTTCCGGCGGGGACGACACGGGGATGCAGACCGGGGCGCTGTGCGCGGACGAGACCCGCGCCGCGGAGTACGTCTCGGGCCTGGAGATCCCCACCGACCAGGTCATGTTCAAGGTCCGGCTCGTCGAAGTGCTCGTCGATGACACGCCCAAACCGCCTGACCGGGGCGACAACGTTTGGACCTTCGAAGTGACCGACTCGGGCGGCGCGCCCGTGCCGGACGCCACGGTGGAAGTGAAGAGTTGGATGCCGGACCACGGTCATGGCACCAACCCGTTGTGGAGCGAAGCGCGATCCATGAACGGCGGCACCTACGAAGTGGGCGCATTCGACCTCTTCATGGGCGGCTTCTGGGAGTTCACGTTCCAGGTCGAGGACGGCGCCTCGATGGACGTCGGACGGGTCGGCTTCTGCATCGAGGGGTGATCGCGCTCCTCGCGCTCGTCGCCCTGACCTCCTGCAGTGGAGACGACTGCGTGAGCAATCTCGATCCCGACTGCACGCCCGCGTACACGCCGAACTTCGAAGAGATCCACCGACGCACGCTCGTCCAGTCCTGCGCGGTCGCCGGGCGCTCCTGTCACGCGACGGCCGGCGCGCAAGGCGGCATGGCGCTCGAGGACATCGACGTCGCCTATCGCGCGCTCGTCGACGACGGGCGCGTGATCCCAGAAGACGCAGCCTGTAGTCTGGTCGTCATGCGGATCGAAGCGAACGACGATCGCTTGATGCCGCCGTCGAATCCGTTACGCGAGAGCGAGCGATGCGCGATCGAGACGTGGATTCGACAGGGAGCGCCGCGGTGAGGCGCGCGGCGGTCCTCGCCCTGGTCGTCGCCGGCTGCACCGGTACCGAGCAGATGACCTACGAGCAGGCGCTCGACCCGGAGCAGTGTGCGTCGTGCCACCCCGACCACGTCCGTCAGTGGTCCGGGAGCATGCACGCGTTCGCCGCGGACGATCCGCTGTTCCGCGCGATGAACGCGCGCGGCCAACGCGAGACGAACGGCGAGCTCGGTGACTTCTGCGTGCAGTGCCACGCGCCGCTCGCGCTCGATCAGGGGCTCACCACCGACGGCATGAATCTCGCCGACGTCCCGAAGCACCTGCGCGGCGTGACGTGTGCGTACTGCCACCTCACGGAGGCGGTGGAGGGCGAGCACAACAACCCGCTGCGGCTCTCGGCGGACGCCGTGATGCGAGGCGCGTTCGAGGCGGCGGACGGCGCGGCCCACGAGTCCGCGGTGTCGCCGCTGCACGATCGATCGAACCCCGAGTCGTCGAGGTTGTGCGGCGCTTGCCACGACATCGTGACGCCGAAGGGCGTTCACCTCGAGCAGACCTTCGCGGAGTGGAAGGGCTCGCTGTTCGCGCACGACACGCCGGCGGAGCTGCAGACCTGCGGGCGTTGCCACATGCCGGGGTCGGACGGGGTCGCGGCCGACGTGCCCGGCGTGCCGCTGCGTCGGATCACCGACCACAAGATGGTGGGCGTGGACGTCGCGACGATCGACTGGCCCGAGAAGGAGGCGCAGCGCGCCGCGATTCAGGACATGCTCGATCCGACGGTCTACGCGCGGCTCTGCATCTCGCGGGTCCCGGGAGGGACGCAGGTCGACGTGGACCTGGAGAACTTCGCGGCGGGGCACGCCTTCCCGTCGGGCGCGACGATCGATCGGCGCGTCTGGGTGGAGCTCCGCGCGACGCTGGGCGCGCGCGAGATCTTCTCGGTCGGCCGGATCCCCGAGGGCGTCGCCGTCGCGACCGCGACGACCGGTGACATCTGGAAGATCTACGACGTCGCGTACGACGCGCAGGACGAAGTCGCGCACATGTTCTGGGACGTGGAGCGCGTCGAGAAGGGGCTGCTCCCGGTCCCCACTGCGCTCGTCCCGACGGATCCGGAGTACACCGATCCGCACGTGGTCCGGTCGTACCGCTTCGACGGCGTCGCGGATCGCATCGAGATGAACATCCACATCCGCCCGGTGGGGCTCGACGTCGTCGACGACCTCGTCGCGAGCGGCGACCTCGATCCCGCGTATCGCGATCAGGTCCCGACGTTCACGCTCGGCGCCGCGAACGTGGTGTGGACCGTCGACGACGGCGAGACCTGCGTCCCCGACTGAAAGATCTGCCGTCGGTCGCGGCGTCCGTCCGGGCTCGAACGGCAACTTCTTCCGGAATTCGAACTTCCGCCGACTTCCGGGGCGTTCGGACGCGCCGAGTTCGCTTGGCCACGTTCTTGCTCTGACGTCCCTGCATGACCGAAGTCACCCGCGTCCGCACCGCGCCGACGCTGCCCCCCGCCGAACCCATCACCCGCGCGAGCGCGGAGCCCATCGACCGCGCGGAGGTCGCCGGCGCCCCGAACGCCGTCGCCGAAGCGCTGCGCCCCACGGGGCGGCCCCCGATCGCCCTCGCGCGCACACCCGAGTTCGACGCGCTCACCGCCGCGTTCTCCGCGGCCACCGCGGGCGGGCTCGACGACGCCGAGCTGACGGCGCTGCGCGCGGAGGCGGCGAAGATCGAAGACGTCGTGCAGCGTGACCTCGCCGAGTCCGCGCTCGACAAGATCGCGGCGGAGGCGAAGGCCGGTCCGCTCACCGAGACGCACTACGCGATGCTCGCGCCCGAGACGTTCGAGGACTACGCGGAGCGCGCCGTCGCGATCCTCGCACACCCCGCGCTCGCGAAGCTGCAGAAGAGCCGCGCGACACAGCAGACCAAAGACGAGCTCGCGATGCTCCTCGTCCGGTACACGAACGACCCGGTGTTCCTCGCGACGATCGAGACCCACGTCACCGGTTCGGGGGGGATCACGAACGCGCACCAGATGGCGGTCGGCGACGCGCACGCGCTCCACCGCATCGACGAATACTTCGGACAGTGCAACGAGACGCAGGCGCGCACGCGCGAGATCTTCGAGGGGCTCGACCGGCGCCTCGGCGGCATGACTCTGGAGGGCTTCGAAGTGACGGAGCGTTCGACCGTGCTCCTCGCGTTCGGGGTGGCGGGCGACGGCCCCGGCGATCACCACTTCCTGTATGGCGTCGACGCCCCGGGCGTCGGGACGCTGTACTTCGATCCCTGGGTCGACCAGCGCGCGGACGCGGACAGCGTGAAGGCGCCGCCCGCGTACAAGGCGTCACGCGACGAGTGGGACGTCTTCCACGACTACACGGAGCTGCGCCCACGTCAGGGCGCGAACCAGCCGTAGAGCGTGGCGGTCAATGCGCCGGCGCCGAGCTCCGTTGTCAGCGCGAGCGGGCCGTCCACGGGGAACCACAACCAACGCGGCTGCGGGTCGTTCGTGACGGTGAGCTCCAGAGTCGGACCGCCCGCGGGGCTCGACAACATCACGCGCCCGACGCCCTGGCTCGAGCTCTCGTCGATGTAGACCTGCACGTAGACGCTCGTCGCGTCCGCGGGGAGGCCCGCGCGCCCGAGGACGCCGATGAGGCCCGCGTCGCCGTTGCCGTGGACCGAGCGCGTGTCGGGCGCGACGGAGATCTCGACGCCGTCGGGCGTCGCCCACCCGTGTACTTCGAGGCCGACCTCTTCGACGAGCGATGACGTCATCGCGATCTGGTGCGTGGCGTCGAGCGGGAGCCACACGTGTTGGATCTTGTACGTCCCGGCCGCGAGCACGAGGCGCGGGAGTGACCCGGCGGCGCCGACCATCTCGAACGAACCGATGCCGGCGCCGGTCCCGACTTCGTCTATCGCGATCTGGACGTACGCGGCGCTCGCCGACGCGGGGAGGCCGGCGCGCCCGTGCAGCGCGACGGTGTCGCCCGCAGCGTGGACCGTCGCGGCGTCCACCTCCGTGGCTATCACGATCCGCTGGGCGTCGAGCCACCCGAGGACCTCCAACTCGATGGACTCGAGGCGGCCCCCGTCGAGCGCGACGAGGCCCGACGCGTCCAACGGGACCCAGACGGCGAGGCTCTCGTCCCCCCCGAACGTCTCCATCCGCCGCGCGGCGCCGCCCGCGGACGACGTGACCGGCGCGCGTGTCCCGTAGCGCCCGGTCTCCGTGAGGCTGAGGCGCAAGAGCGCGGCGGTCGCTCCCGCGGGGACGTCGGCGACGGTGAACGTGCCGGACACCGTGACCTCCTGCGGCGCGCCGACGAAGCCCACGCTCACCGTCGGCGTGGGCGGCGGGGGCCCTGCGTCGCGCGGCGCCATCGCGCCGCCGTCGCCCGAGGGCGTCGATCCGTCGGGGCGTGAAGAGGCGTCGAGCGCGCCGCCCGCGTCCGGGGCGTCGCCGGCGTCGGGCCGCGGGACGAACGGTCCGCCGTCACGGACCGAGACCGGTCCCAGATCGCGCGCGGGGCCGCACGCGGCGAGCGCGAGGAGGATCCCGACGAGCCGACGCATCCGCGTCAGTCTACGCCGCCGGCTGCGAGAGCTTCCTTTTGAAGATCGTCTACCGATCGCCGAGGTCGATCGCGTGGGTCGCGCGCGCGGGGTCGGCGTGGCCGTCGGCGTCGAGCGTGAAGCTGAGTTGGTAGAGCGTGTCGCTCGACTCGTGCAGGTACCAGCCGTGGTGCGTGTCGCCGTTCTCGCCGTGCTCGACCCACGTGTGCTTCGGCGCGAGCTTGTAGCCGTCGCCGTCCACGACGCGGCCGCGGTCGACGTCGAACGTCGGCCCGCCCTGCACGAACACGCGGATGTCGCGCGTGGCGTCGATCTGCTCGGAGCCCGCGGCCGCCGCGACGGAGCCGAGGTGCGCGACACCGAGCTCGGCGTCCACCACGACGACTTCGCGCCGGTCGCCGTCGCGGCCGAGGTCGATCACCGGGAGCTGCGCGCTCGGATCGCCGGCCGCGTGGAACGTGACGCCGTCGAACGTGGGCGGCACGATCTCGGCGCTCCCGCCGTAGCGCTCTGCGGTCATCGTGACCGTCGAGGCGAGGTACGCGCCGTCGGCGCGCGCGTCGATGCGCCCGCCGCCGGACACGTGATCGCCGAGCCCGAGGTGCGCGAACTCCGGCGCGTCCTTCGCGCCGAGGTGGAGGCTCTCGACCTGCGCGCCGTTCAACCAGATCGGCGTGTCGAGGAGCAGGTACAGGTGATCGGGCTCGGCGCCGCCTTCCGCGCCCGGCGCGGGGCCCTCGCGGACCGTGCCTTGGAAGTCGCGCGGGAGGCCGCGGACGATCGCGTCCACGCCGTCGACGACGGCGACGTCGCCCTTCGTGACGATGCGACCGGTGAGATCACCGAGGCCGCCCGCCACGAGACCTCGGGTCGCGTCGGAGCCCGCGACGCCGATGTAGATCCGGTCGAACGTCTGCCCGTCGACCGTGAAAGCGCCGCGCCCGATCGGCGCCAACCAGATCCCCGCCTCCTCGCCGCCGGGGACCGGCGCCTCGACGAACGCGCCCCGAACGGTGGTCGATTCGGCCGTGGACGCGCTGTCCTGCACCTGCTCGACCGCGGTGGGCTCGGCCGGCGTATCCGCGAGCGAGCAGCCGGTCATCAGCGGGAGGCTCGTGGCGGCGATCGCGATCATCGCGGCGCCCGCGAGGAGCTGTCCGCGGAAGGGGCTCCAGCGGTTCGAGCGCTGCGCGGGGAGGCCGCCGTTGCGCCGGGCTTCGGGCTCACGGAGGCGCGACGCCTCGGGGCTCGGCGGGGTGGTCTCGACCGGCGTCACCCCGGTGACGCGTGAGGATCGATCGGCTCCGGACACGGCGGACATAGCCCCGTCAGTATCGGTCGGGCCCTATCGGGTGTTGTGTCGATCCTCACGGCCCCGATGGAGCGGATGTCCCGTCGGGGTGACCGATCGGGCCGGGCGCGCTAAGCACCGAGGCCGTGGCGCGCCGCATCGACCCGTCGTTGAACCTGAACGTCCGCGGGATGACGCCGTCCGCGACGGTCGCGATCAACGAGCGGAGCAACGCGATGCTCGCGGCCGGGCACGAGGTCTACAAGCTCGGCCTCGGCCAGTCGCCGTTCCCGGTCCCGGACGTGGTGGTCGCCGCGCTGCGCGACGCCGCCCACGAGAAGGACTACCTCCCGGTCGTCGGGCTGCCGGCGCTGCGGCGCGCGGTCGCCGACTACCACGGGCGGCAGGGCGTCGAGGTCGCCGCCGCCGACGTGTTGATCGGCCCGGGGAGCAAAGAGCTGATGTTCATCCTGCAGCTCGTGTTCTACGGCGAGCTCGTGATCCCGACGCCGTCGTGGGTCTCGTACGCGCCGCAGGCGAAAATCATCGGGCGCAGCGTGCGGTGGATCGACACGCGCCGCGACAACCGCCACCGCCTCACCGCCGACGCGCTCGCCGCCTGCTGCGCCGAAGACCCCGAGCGCCCGCGCCTCGTCATCCTCAACTATCCGAACAACCCGACCGGCTACACGTACGACGTCGAAGAGCTCGCCGCCCTCGCGGAGGTCGCGCGCGCGTACGGCGTGCTCGTGCTCTCCGACGAGATCTACGGCGAGCTGCACCACGCGGGCGCGCACGTCTCCATCGCGACGATGTACCCGGAGGGCACGATCATCAGCGCGGGCCTCTCGAAGTGGTGCGGCGCCGGCGGGTGGCGCCTCGGGACGTTCAGCTTCCCATCGCAGCTCGCGTGGCTGAAGGACGCGATGGCCACCGTCGCGAGCGAGACGTTCACTTCGACCTCCGCGCCGATCCAGTACGCGGCCGTCGCCGCGTTCGAGGGCGGCGAAGCGATCGACGCGTACCTCCGTGACTCGCGCCGCGTGCTGTCGGCGCTCGGTCAGTGGTGCGCCGCGCGCCTGCGCGCCGCGGGCGCGGCCGTCGACGATCCCGAAGGCGGCTTCTACCTGATGCCGGACTTCACGCCCCGTACCGCGGCGCTCGCCGCGCGCGGAATCGACACGAGTCGCGCCCTCGCGGAGCGCGCGCTCGAGGCGACCGGGGCCGCGTTCCTCCCGGGCGAGGACTTCGGGCGCGCCCGCTCGGAGCTGACGGCGCGCCTGGCGTACGTGGACTTCGACGGGGCCGCGGCGCTCGCGGCCGCGGCTCGAGGCGAGCTCGACGACGCGGCCCTCGCGCGGGTGTGCCCGCGGGTCGTGACGGGCGTCGAGCGCCTCGCCGCCTGGATCGCCGAATAGTCGTGGCTTTATCGGGACCTAGCGTCGCGCGGCGCGGAGCGGGGAGGCGGTCGCCAAGTGGCGAGCGCGCGCCGGATGAGCTACTCACGCACACTGGATGCGGTACACGCCGGCCGTCCTCGCGCTCGCGATGTCCTTCGCGGCGAGCCCCGCCGTCGCGGATCCGAACGCGGCGCTGCGGGAGGATCACGGCTGGCCGGCCGGGAGCATCCAAGAGCAGCTCGATCGCGATCCAACGCTCGTCCCGTTCGGCAAGGGCGCGATCTTCGTCCCGGCGATCACCAACCCGCTCGACGAGCCGCCGGTCACCGTGTCGCGCGGCTCGCAGCGCGTCGCGGAGGGCACGACGGGCGTGCGCATCATCGTGTCGCCCGGGACGTACGAGGTGCGGGTGGGTTCGGGCCCCGTCGAACAGCGCATGCGATTCCAGGCCACCGTGCGCGAGCGGATGACGACGGTGCTGCCGGTCTCGTGGGCGGCGCTCTCCGTCCACGTGGTCGACGAACAGTTCGGCAGCCTCCGCGGCGCGTACGAGATGATCCGCGTCGACGATCGCGAGTACGTCGGTATCGGCTTCGGCACCGACGAACAGGCCGGCGAACCGCTCTCGACTTGGATCCTCCCGCCCGGCCTCTACAAGATCGTCCGCCTCGGCGAGACGTACCGCGCGCGCCGTGACTTCTCGACGGTGCGGCTCGAGACGGCGGCGCACACGCACTTCATCCTCGTGCAAGATCAGAACGGCGAGTTCCGCGGCGCGGGCGAGGTGCCCGTGGAGGAGATCTTTCGCCCCTCGGAGGGCGTGAGCGGGAGCCTGATCGTCGGCGCCGACGCGTCGCTGAACTCGCGCCGCAACGCGCTCGGCCTCGAGGACGGCGAGGCGGTCACCGGCCGCCTCTTCGTCGACGCGCGCCTCACGATGCAGATCCTCGACAACCCGCTCTTGCTCCGCCTGCAGGTCGCCGAGGGGCAGACGAAAGCGCTCGACGCGCCGTGGCAGAAGACGGACGACATCGTCGACCTCGACGCCCTGTACCTCTACCGCTGGACGCCGGTGCTCGGGCCGTACCTGCGCGTCGGCGCCGACACGCGCCTGCTCCCCGGCTTCACGTACTTCGACCCGGCGTACGTGGAGCGCAACTTCGCGAACGGTGACGTGACGCGAACGTCGGTACGACACACCTCGGCGAAGCTGTCGCGCGCGTTCGGGTTGACGGCGTTCCGCGAGGGCGGCGGGCTCAACGTCCGCGTGATGAAGACGCTGCTCGCCGAGATGAATGTGCGCCTCGGCGTCGGCGGTCGGCACCGCTTCGCGCGCGCGCTGTTCGAGGAGATCGAATCCGAAGACGACGGGACGCGACAGCTCGTCCGCCTCAACGAGATCGAGTCGAATCAGCTCGTCGGCGCGGAGGGGACGATCCTGTTGCTCGCGCGCTTGACGCGGTGGGTGTTCGTGACCGGCGAAGCGGAGATCTTCCTCCCGACGGTCGGCTTCGCCGAGACGATCGTCGAGCTCGAGGGCGCCGTCGCGATCAAGCTCACCAGCTACCTCGCTTTGAACTACCTCGTCCGGTTCCGGCGCGACCCGGGCCTTCAGGAGCGCGACAGCATCCAGCAGAACGTGGTGCTCCGCTTCTCGTGGGAGCTGTTCTGATGGTGGCGCTCGAAGGCGACCTGGTGGTCGACGCCGTCCCGGCGATCTCCAAGCGCCTCGCGGCGATCGCGGGGCCGGGTGAACGCGTCGAGGTCGACCTCTCCGCGGTCACCGACATCGACAGCGCGGGGGTCGCGTTGCTGTCGCTCTTCCTCAAGCGCATGGACGCGTCCGGGCGTGAGGTCGCGCTCGTGCGTGTGCCCGACAGCGTGAAGGTGACGCTCGAGCTGTTCCCGTTCGTCGGCGCGCGCGTCGCGCCGGACGTCGAACGCCGCGCCGTGTTCGATCGTGTGGGCGCGTGGGCGGAGGGCATCGCCGATCTCGTCCTGCACTTCCTCGTCGTCGCCGCCGACACCTCGTGGTTCGTGGTGACCGGCGTCTTCAAGCGCCGCGGCGTGCGGTGGCACGTGATGTTCTACGAGATGGCGCAGATGGGCTCGAAGGCCCTCGGCGTCGTGTCGCTCATCGCGTTCCTCGTGGGCGCGACGATGGCGCTACAGAGCGCGGCGCAGCTCAGGCAGTTCGGCGCCGACATCTTCGTCGTGGACCTGATCGGCATCTCGATGACGCGCGAGCTCGGCCCCTTGATGGCGGCGATCGTCGTCGCGGGCCGCTCGGGCTCCGCGGTCGCGGCCGAGATCGGCACCATGATGATCAGCGAGGAGATCGACGCGCTGAAGACGATGGGTCTGCACCCGACGCGCTTCCTCGTCGTCCCGAAGATCCTCGCGATCACGATCACTCAGCCGCTCATCACTGCGTTCGCCGACGCCGCGGGCATCCTGGGCGGCTTCCTGGTCGCGACGTTCTACCTCGACGTCGGGGCGGAGTCGTTCATCCAGCGACTCCAGGAGTCGCTCTTCCTCAAGGACGTCGTCACCGGGCTCATCAAGAGCGTGATCTTCGCCTGGCTGATCGTGAGCGTCGGCGCGATCTGTGGGTTCCGTACGAGGGGCGGCGCCGACGCCGTCGGTCGCAGCACCACCACCTCCGTCGTCGCCGGCATCTTCGCCGTCATCGTCGCAGATGCCCTCGCCAGCTTGGTGTTCTACTTCGGAGACTAAAGATGCGAAGCACCTTCGAGTACAACATCATCGTCGAGGACCTGATCGCGCGCTACGGCGACAAGACCGTCCTCGATGGCGTGAACATGAAGGTCCGTCCCAGCGAGGTGCGCGTGATCCTGGGGGGCTCCGGCTGCGGGAAGAGCACGTTGCTCAAACACATCATCGGCCTCGCGACCCCCGCCGGGGGCAAGGTCGAGCTCCTCGGGGTGGACCTCGCCTCGGCCGACGAACCCGACAAGGACGCCGTCCTCGGCCGCGTCGGTATGCTGTTCCAGGGCGGCGCGCTCCTCAACGCGCTGACCATTCACGAGAACGTCGCGCTCCCGTTGCGGGAGAAGACGGGGCTTCCGGGCGACGTGATCGACGAGATGGTGGCGATGAAGCTCGCGCTCGTCGGCCTGTCCCACGCCCACGACCTGACGCCGCCCGAGCTCTCCGGCGGAATGAAGAAGCGCGCGGCGCTCGCGCGGGCGATGGCGATGGATCCCGCGGTGCTCTTCGCCGATGAGCCGAGCGCGGGTCTGGACCCCATCACGGCCGCCGCGCTCGATGAACTCCTCATCTCGCTGAAGACGCAGTTCGGCATGTCCCTGGTCGTCGTGACCCACGAGCTCGCGAGCGTGGAGACCATCGCCGACCGAGTCACGATGCTCGACAAGGGGCACGTCATCGCGGAGGGCACGTTGGAAGAAGTGAAGGCGACGCCGCACCCCATGGTTCGAGCGTTCTTCGGCCGCGAGGGCGAAGGCGAGGAGGAGCAGCGGTCCGTGTTACAAGCGTTCGGGAGCGACGGAGGGCGCGCATGAACCTGACCAAGGCCGAGAGGTTTCGACTGGGCGTGTTCGTGACGGTGGGCGCGGTCCTGCTCGTCGGCGCCGGGCTCGTGCTCGCCGGGCTCAAGCTCTGGGAGAACCGCGTCGAGTACCTCGTCTCCTTCCCGGAGAGTGTGAGTGGCCTCGAGCCGTCCGCGCAGGTGAAGTACCAAGGGCTCCGAGTCGGGCGCGTGGATTCGCTCCGGATCGATCCCGACGACGCTCGGAACATCCTCGTGACCCTCTCTCTCGAACCCACCGCCGTGCTGCACGAAGGCACGCATGCGCTGCTCGACATGAGTGGCCTCACGGGGATCAAGACCATCAACCTCACGCCGGGGGATCCCGCGCGACCCATCCTGCCGCCGGGGTCCCGGCTCCCGGTCCAGGAGTCGCTGATCGGAAAGATCTCGGATCGCGCCGAGGCCATCTCCGAAAAGGTGGACCGCGTGGCGACGAACCTCGCGCGCATGACCAGCGCCGCGAACGTGAAGCGCTTCGAGGACATGATCGACAACACCAACAACCTCATCGTGGACGTCGACAAGTTCGTCAACGAGACCCGCGAGCCGCTCGCGTACGCACTCGACGAGTTCGGTAAGTCGGGCAAGTCGATCCGAAACGTCTCCGACGAGGCGGCGCTCACGATGCGAGAGGTCCGCTCCGAGCTGCGTATGACGCTCACGGCCGGACGCACCACGCTCGAGGAGGTACGGCGCCTCCTGCAGGCGGTCGACGCGAAGCAGGTCAGCCAGACCGTGACGGCGGCGTCGAACGTGATGACCACGCTCGATCAGAAGCTCAACGCAGAGGAGCTCGGCGAGACGCTCGCGGCGCTCCAACTGGCGCTCGCGAACGTCGTCAAGCTCATGCAGGAGCTCGACCTCACCGTGCGCGCGAGTCGCGAGGACCTCGTCCTGTCCCTCAAGCACGTCCGCCAAGCGACACAAGACCTCAGAGAATTCAGCCGCATCATCGCGCAGGATCCGTCGGTCCTCCTCCGCGGCCGGGGGAGTTCCGAATGAAACGACCCCTGGGCGTCCTCTTGTCCCTGCTTCTGACGTCGTGTTTCGGAGCGTCGTCATCGCTCCCGCGCAGCTACTACGTGCTCGCGAACGAGCCGCTCGGCTTCCGCCACCACGCGCCGGTCCTCCCGGGCATCGTCTACGTGCGCAGCCTCGACGTCGACGCGGTGTACGAGAAGTTCCAGTTCGTGGTGCGGCGCAGCCCGTACCAACTGCGGTACAGCGACCAGAACGTGTGGGCGGTGAAGCCGCACCAGATGG
>JAUHYN010001121.1 GCA_030426505.1 bacterium
CCGACGGTGGTCGCGAACTTCGAAGGCATCTGCACGCCCGCGCCGACGCTGAAGATGAAGTACGCGCCGTCGCTCTCCCGCGGGCTCGAGGTCGACGACGTCGACACCACACGTGGCGCGTTCCTCGAGGAGCTCGCCGGCCGTCGCTCGCTCGATCGCGCCCGCAGGAAGACGACGGTGGGCCCTCACCTCGACGACGTGACGCTGCACCTCGACGGCAAGTCGGCGCGTGAGCGCGCGTCCCAGGGGCAGCACCGCGCGCTGGTGTTGGCGTTGAAGCTCGCGGAGATCACGCACCTCGCGGAGCAGCTCGGCGAGCCACCGATCTTGTTGCTCGACGACATGTCCTCGGAGCTCGACCAGGTGCGCTCGCGCCAGCTCTTCGAGGCGGTCGCGAAGCTCGAGGGCCAGGTGATCCTCACGAGCACGGAGGAGCCCGCGTCGTTGAAGGCGCTGTTATCCGACCCGGACGATCTCCGGATCTACGACGTGGACGGCGGGACGATCCAAAAGCGCTGATCGTCTGCCTCGAATCGGTGCCGACCCTCAAGGGTCGCCGTGGTTGGCCGACTCGATCCGACATGCCCGGGGAGCCCCTGCACGCAGCCGAAACGCGCGCGTCGTCGCTCGGCCCTCGCGAGCAGCTGAGGCGCTACCAGTCGAAGAGCCTCGAGACGATCGCCACGATCGGCTTCGTCTCCGCCGTCGCGCTGACCGTGACCAACCTCTACACCGCGCTGTGGACGAGCGCGGCGATGACGGCCGCGATGGCGATCGTCGCGTTCGTCGTCCGCTGCCTGGTCCGGCACGATCGCCCGGTTCGCCACCGTTGGCTCTCGAGGCTGGTGCTGCTGACGATCATCGCCGTCACGGTCGGTGCGGCGTGGGTCGAGGTGCCGTCGAAGAGCGTCTCGCTGTTCTATCTCGGGGCAGTCCCCCTCGCGGCCGCGCACCTGTTGGATCGCCCGGGGCCGTCGGTGTGGGGCGTGGTCGCGTTCTGCGCGGTGGTCGGGACGAACCTCGCCGAGGTCTTCCTCCTCCGCGGCGGGGCCTTCGATTCGACCCTCACGTGGGCGTTCGACTGCACCGTCTTCACGGTGATCGTCTCGTTGCTCTCCGTCGCGGGGCACCGCCGCGTGGAGCAGTACATCGCGACGGTGGAGGAGCGTCAGGCGTGCATCGAGGACCAGTCCGTCGCGCTCGCCGAGACGAATCGAGCGCTGGTCAACGCGAGCGCGTCGAAGTCGCGATTCCTCGCGAACATGAGCCACGAGATCCGGACGCCGATGAACGGTGTCCTCGGGATGACCGCCGTGTTGCGCGAGACGGAGCTCGACGACGAGCAGCGCCAGATCCTCGGCACCATCCAGCGTTCGGGTGAGGCGCTCCTCACGGTGCTCAACGACATCCTCGATCACTCGAAGCTCGAGGCGGGCAAACTCGAGATCCGGCCCGAGCCCACGCAGGTCAGCGAGCTCGTCGCCGACGTCTGCAAGCTCTTCGAGCGCTTCGCTTCGGACCGCGGACTCGCGCTCGAGTCGAAGGTCGCCGAAGACGTCCCCGACTGGGTCCTCGTCGATCCCCACCGCCTACGCCAGGTGATCGCGAACCTGTTGTCGAACGGCCTCAAGTTCACCCAAGTCGGGCGCGTGTGGATCGAGGTCTCGGTCCCGGAGCCCGGATTGATCCGCTTCGAGGTCGGCGACACCGGCGCCGGCATCGATCCCAAGAGCCTCCATCGCCTCTTCCGAGCGTTCGAACAGCTCGACAACTCCGACCGTCGCAAGGTCGGCGGGACGGGGCTCGGGCTCGCGATCAGCCGCCAGCTCGTCCAGCTGCAGGGCGGACAGCTCGACGTGCAGAGCGAGGTCGGGATCGGGACGCGCTTTCGCTTCGATCTCCCCGCGACGATCGCGGAGCCGGTCGCGGACGTCGCGTCGATCGGCACCTCGGACGTCTCGGTCGCCTCGCTGCGCGTGCTGCTCGCCGAGGACAACCACGTCAATCGCGTCATCGGGGTGCGGTTCCTGAAACGCCTGGGCATCGTCCCGGTCGTCGCGAACGACGGCGCGCAAGCGCTCCAGAAGGTACGGAGCGAGGGGCCGTTCGACGTGATCTTGATGGACTGCCAGATGCCGAACCTCGACGGCTACGAAGCGACGCGACGCCTCCGCGCGAGTAAGCGCTACCGGGACGTCCGGATCGTCGCGCTCACCGCCAGCGCGCTCGACGAGGACGTGCGTCGGAGCCGCGAGGCCGGAATGGACGCTCACCTGTCGAAGCCGTACGACCTCGAGTCGCTGCATGCGGTCCTGCTCGGCGGCGCCGCGCTCGCCGCGCCGGTCACGGTCCCCGCAGAGGCGTGAACTGCGGCGTTGACCTCGCCCCGCCGGTCGAAACACGTTCCTCGTCGTGTCGGGACCGCGGCGACTTCACGACAAGCTCCTCCACATCGACGCCGCGCTCGACGGCGATAGCGAGGTCCCCGGGCGACGCAGCGGCGCGCTCCTCCTCGACGACATCCGCTTCTGCCCGCGCGCGCTCCCCGAAGTGAATCTCGCCGACATCGACGTGTCGCTCGAGTTCCTCGGCAAACGGATCGCGGCGCCCTTCATGGTGTCGCCGATGACCGGCGGCCTCGAGCGCGGCGGGGATCTCAATCGGCGCATGGCGCGCGCGGCCGAAGCGGTGCAGATCCCCTTCGGCGTGGGCTCGCAGCGCGTCGCCCTCGAGGTCCCGGAGCGCGCGCGCGACTTCGAGCTGCGCGACGTCGCGCCGACGATCCCGCTGTTCGCGAACCTCGGCGCCGTTCAGCTCGTCAAAGGCTACGGCCCGAAGGAGGCGGCGCGCGCCGTCGAGATGATCGAGGCCGACGCGCTCTACCTCCACCTCAACGCGATGCAGGAGGTCGTGCAGGAGGGCGGCGACACCGACTGGCGCGGCGTGCTGAAGGCGATCGAGAAGGTCTGCACGTACTTCGACAAAAACGGCCTCCCTCCGGTGTTCGCGCGCGAGGTCGGCTTCGGCCTCCCGACGGACGACGCCAAGCGCCTCCTCGACGCCGGCGTGAAGGGCCTCGACTGCGCCGGCGGCGGCGGCACGAGCTGGACGCTCGTCGAAGGC
>JAUHYN010001122.1 GCA_030426505.1 bacterium
TTCGCTCGCGCAGGTGGGCGGCAAGGTGGTGCGCACGGGCGTCGGCGATCGGTACGTCGTGGAGTGCATGCGGCAGCACGGCTACACGTTCGGCGGCGAGCAGTCCGGGCACCTGATCTTCCTGGAGCACTCGTCGACCGGCGATGGCTGCATCGCGGGGCTGCGCCTGCTGGAGGTCGCGGTAATGACGGGCCGCTCGATCTCGGAGCTCGCGAAGGTGTTCGAGCGCGTGCCGCAGCACTTGATCAACGTGCCGGTGCGGCAGAAGCCTCCGCTCGAGTCGCTCTCGGACGTGACCTCGACGATCGAGAAGATCGAGGCGGACCTCGCCGGGACGGGCCGCGTGCTCGTGCGCTACAGCGGCACCGAGAATAAGGCGCGGGTGATGGTCGAGGGGCCGGACATGGATCTCACGCGGCGGCACGCGGAGGAGATCGCGCACGCGCTCGAGAAAGCCATCGGGTAGAGGCGCCTCTGGTGGATCGGGTCGACGTCGTCGGGGATGTTCACGGTCAGCTCGACGCGCTCGATGGGTTGCTCCACGAGCTCGGCTACGACGCCGACGGGCGGCACGAGGGCGGGCGTCGGCTCGTCTTCCTCGGGGACCTCGTCGATCGCGGACCGAACAGCCTCGAGGTCGCAGAGCGCGTGAAGGATCTTTGCGAGCGCGGCGGCGCGCTCTGCACGATGGGGAACCACGAGCTCAACCTGCTCGAGTGGCGCGCGGGGCGCACGGGGCCGAAGCACTCGAACGCGCCGACGATCCGATCGATCGAAGCGGATCGCACGCGGTGGGATCCGGTGCTCGACTTCTTCGCGACGATGCCGTTGGCGATCGAGCTGCCCGAGCTGCGGATCACGCACGCGGTGTGGCACCGCGGGTGTTTCGAGGCGTTGAGCGGGGCGTTGTCCGAGCCGTTGGATTCGAACGCGACGGAGTGGGCGCCGCACATCGCGCTGCATTCGCCGTACGACGGGGAGCGGTTCCGGTCGGGCGTGCCGACGTCGCGTTACCCTGGGCAGTGGGAGAAGGCGCTCGAGGTGTTCTTGAAGGGGTACGAGTCGCGGGCGGCGGAGCCGTTTCGCGACAACGACGGCGTGGAGCGGAGTCACGTGCGGTGTGAGTGGTGGCGGCCGGAGCACGCCGACGCGATCGCGCCGGGGCCGCGCGTCGTCTTCGGGCACTACTGGAACATGCCGCCGCTCGAGGGCGTCCACGACGCGTTCGTCCCGCCGCACCCGAGCGGCCACCCGCGGCTGCGCGCGTGGCTCGAGCAGTACCACGCGGACGTACCGGCGCGCGGTCGGTGCGCCGTGCCGGCCGAGGTGTCGGCGGTCTGCGTGGACTACAACGGCGTGACGCGGATGGGCGCGCGCGCGTGTATCGGGGCGTATCGACACCCGGAGGCGGAAGTGGCGTGGGTGTGTCGATGACGCGCGCGCAGGTCCGGTACACGGTGTTGTCGGCGTGTGCCTGGCGGATCGCGAGCGAGGTGATGCGGCGGTACCAGGCGCAGGCCTCGCTCTCGGTGATCCAGTTCTACCCGGGCGTGTCGCCGCACGGGATCCTGCGGGTCGCGGCGCCGGCGGGGCCGGGCGTCGACTTCGGCCTCGGGGGTGGTACCAACGGATCGATCGAGGTCGAGGGCGCGCGGATCGGGTCGGTGCTCGAGCTGATCGAAGGCGTACCGAGCGCTCAACTCGTGGATCGGATCGCGGAGGCGGCGGGGTGGCGTTCGAAGGCTTCGAATGCGCCGACCAACCCGCCGGTGTTGGTGGCGCGCGCGATTGCGCGCGTGCTCGAGCGCTACATGCTCGCGCCGAACGGGTACCGGACCACGTCCGGTTTCTTCGACAACGCACAGGAGTCGGAGGTCGCGGGGTGGCTCGAGGCGCTGCCGGAGGTGTGGGCTCGGATGAAGGACGATCCGTTCGGGAACGACGCGGCGACGCGTCGACTCGCGTCGAGTCATTGGCTCCTTCACCGCTGCGACGACGGCGCGAATCCTCGGATCCAGGCGGTGGCGCCGGGCGATGGGCCGGCGATTGTGTTCGACGTGCAGACCGCGAAGGCGACGGTGGTGGGTTCGCCGGTGCGGGGGCGCGATCTGTTCGAGTCGTACGTCGTGTCGGGGCACCGACTCCGCGCGGTGGTCGCGTGGATCGAAGAGGCGCTCGGGGCCGCGTGAGGGCGTTCAGCGCCCGGTGGTGCGGACGAGGTCGGCGCGGGCTTCGCGCATCTGCGCGATCATGTCGCGCACGGCGACCTCCATGCCGCTCAGCATTGCGCGTGCGACGATCGCGTGGCCGATGTTGAGCTCGACGATCTCGGTGATGCGCGCGACGGGGATCGTGTTGTCGTAGTGCAGGCCGTGACCGGCGGCGACGCCGAGGCCCAGCTTTGCGGCGGCCTTCGCGGCGTCGCGGATGCGGCCGAGCTCCTCGCTGCGCTCCTTGAAGCTGCGCGCTTCGGCGTAGCGACCCGTGTGGATCTCGATCGCGTGCGCGTCGAGTTTGTGGGACGCGCGGACCTGATCGAGGTCGGGATCGATGAACATCGAGACGCGGATGTTGCCGTCCTGGAGTAGGCGGATGGCGCGCTGGAGACTCTCGCGGTTCTGGACGACGTCGAGTCCGCCTTCGGTGGTCAGCTCTTCGCGGCGCTCCGGGACGAGCGTGACGGTGTCCGGGCTGTACTTCAGCGCGAGCGACACCATCTCCTGCGACGCGGCCATCTCGAGGTTGAGCTCGGTCTTCACGACGCGCCGGAGGATGTCGACGTCGCGCTCTTGGATGTGCCGCCGATCTTCACGCAGGTGGACCGTGATCTGATCGGCGCCCGCGCGCTCCGCGACGAGCGCCGCTTCCACCGGGTCCGGGTACGCCGTGCGGCGCGCCTGCCGAATCGTAGCGATGTGGTCGACGTTGACTCCCAACCGAGGACGCATGTCGCGCGTCGTACGACGAACCCCAATGATTTCCAAACCGATTCTTCGTGCCTCGTCACGCGCACGACCCGCAGGGTCGACGCCGTCGTGCCCTCTCTCCGCCACGAAGCGCTGATCGAGCTGTTCCGCGCCGACGCCACGCTCGCCACCGACGCGCTCGGCGAGCGCGTG
>JAUHYN010001123.1 GCA_030426505.1 bacterium
CGAGGTCATGGTCACGCTCGGTGAGACCGAGATCGGCGAGGTCGTGAAGACGCACCGCCTCTGCGCCGAGGCCGACCTCACGATCTACATCAACATCAACCTGGTCCCGATGGACGGCGGCCACAAGTCGATGGGGATCGGGACGACCGACTACCAGGGCCTCAAAGCGCACCACAACCCGAAGACCATGCTCGAGGTCGACTCGTACATGGACCCGGACAACTCGGAGCTCGCGAACAGCGGCAACCGAATCGGCAAGGTGCTCGACCAGCACGTCAAGGTCTTCCACATCGAGACCGCGCTCAACAACCGCATGTACGACCGCTCGATGGAGTTCCTCGGCAAGAACGAGGACGACTTCACCGAGCTCGATCGCCTCGCGTTCAACTCACTGCGCTGGACGCTCAAGAAACTCCCGCGCGCCGCGAAGCGGAACATCTTCCAGAAGGTCCCGTCGCCGTACGATCTGATCGCTGTCCACGCGGGCGCGACCGAGCCGGTCCACCGGAAGATCCTCGACAAGAACTTCGAGCAGTACTGCGTCCCGGTGCGCGGCCAGGCGGACGTGCTGATCACCGGCATCCCGTACATCAGCCCGTACAACGTCAACTCGGTGCTCAACCCGCTCCTCGTGCAGGTCATGGCGCTCGGCTACCTGTACAACCTCTACCGCGGAGCGCCGCTCGTGAAGGACGGCGGCGTGCTGATCGTCGCGCACCCGCTCCACGACGACTTCGACCAGCGCTTCCACCCGAGCTACATCGAGTTCTTCCACCGCTGCCTCCCCGAGACGCGCGACAGCTTCGAGCTGCACAAGCGCTTCGAGAAGGAGTTCGCGACGAACCCGACGTACATCGAGATGTACCGCCGCGGGAACGCCTTCCACGGCGCCCACCCCTTCTACATGTGGTACTGGGGCGACGCCGGCCGCAAGCGCGTCGGACGCGTCATCTGCGTCGGCGCCGAGAACGAACACTGCGCCCGGATCCTCGGCTGGGAGACCGCCGACACCCTCACGGACGCGATCGAGCGCGCAAAGGACCTGACGCGCCCGAACCCGGACATCACGATGCTGCACATCCCGCCGATCCTGATGACCGACGTGACGAAGTAGTCACGACGCGCGGCCGAGCTCCTCACGAATCACACGACGGACAACGTCCTCGATCGACTCCGACTCGGACGCGACGAACTGCCGGAGCACCGCGTTGATCATCGTCTGGTAGTTGCCGCCACCCTGCCGATCGACCTGGTCCCGAAACCACTGCAGCACGTCCGCGTCGAGACGAATCGTGATCCGCGTCTTCCCAGCGCTCTGGGGAATGACCGGACCCCGTCGGGCCTGCGAGAAGTCGTATTCGTCCTTCATGGTCCGTCCTCCGCGTACGCTCGTTGCTCTGACTTCGTCGCGCGCCTCGCCGAAATGAGCCAGTCCGGACGGCAGACCGGACATCCGACCCACTCGTGTCGGTCGATGTAAGTATCCGGAGTCAAAGACTTTTTCGCCTCCTTTCACGCAACGCCGCGCCCCGCGGCGCCGATACCCTCCTCCGTGATCGTTCGGTTCGAAGCCGCCCTGCTCGACGCCCTCTTGCCCTCCGGGCCGGAGCGGTTCGAGCTGCCGCTGCGCAGCCTGCCCTGGCTCACGTCGGTGCTGGAGCGCGTCGCGGTCGGGCCGCAGGCGGACCGAGAGATCGAGCGCGCGCTGCGCTTGGTGGTGGCGCTGAACGGATCGCTGAAGTCGCCGACGGCGGCGCAGCGGCTCCGCTCCGTGCTGCGCGCCGTGCCGGCGGTGAAGGAACACCTCAAGGCGAAGCGGAAAAGGCGCGGCGGCATCGACGTCACGCGCGGCTTCCTCGCGCGCGAGGGGCGCGCCATCGCGCTGAAGGCGCCGAAGGTCGCGCCGCGGCGCACCGACTCGATGACGATCGCAGACTTTCGCCGCGCGAAGGATCGCCGGTGCTGAACATGCCTCCTCGAGGCTCTTTCCAGGATGAAAGAGAGCGTGAAACGTGGCCACGGATGGCGTCTCCAACGATACCGGCGGAGCCGGCGGCCCTTCAGGGGTCGGTGAATCTCGAGACACCGGCGGCGTCGACGCCGCCGATCGCGCCGACGTCGCGGACGCGGCCGACGCCGTAGGCGACGGCGACGTCGACGCCGAAGCCGACGCGATCGCCGGCGCCGACGAGGACGGCTTCGAAGCCGCCGCGCCGTCGGGCGTGGACGGCGCCGAGGTCGCGGCGGAAGAAGCGGAAGAAGCCGCCGCCGTCGACGAAGCCGAAGAGGCCGCCGCGGCCGAGGCCGCGGAGGAAGCCGCCGCGCTCGAAGCGCTCGAAGCCGCGCGCGCCGCGAACCCCGCGGCGCCACTCGCCGATCCGAACCTCACCCGCGCCGACCTCGACGCGTACTTGCAAGGCCTCACCACCCCGGAGCTCACCGACGTGGTGAAGGGCGTCGACCAACCCGAGATGGGCTTCGGCGACGCCGTCACCGACCAGGGCTGGGACGCGCTCACCGCCGAGATCGACGCGCGCTTCGACGTGCGGTTTCTTCGTATCCCGGTTTACTCCTACCGCCATGTCAACAGCGAGACCTGGCGCGGCGGTTGCCTGCAGCGGCTCGAATCCGAGACCGACGACAACGGGGAGTCGCTGTCGGTGAGCGCTCGCAGCGAGCGCGGCAGGATACTGGTGACGAGCGGCGACGAGTCGCGCGCCATCGAGCGCGAGTGCGTGCGATCGTTCGCCTACTGGAACCGGGATATCGTGGACAGCGACGCGCTGCTGAACGCGCAGACGGGTAAACTGGTCCCGGTGAACATCGAACCGGTCACGGCATCCCCGCCGGCGGGCATCGCCGAGACGGCGGCGCTGGATGCGTACCGGATCGACTCCGACGACGGCGAGATTCGTATCGAGGTAGCCTACTATCGCGACAGCGGCCGTTGGGTCTACCTTCAGTCCCGGCTAGAGAACGGACGCGTCTTGCGATACCTGCCGCTCGATGTGACGGCAGCCTTCGCATCGCCCGCGCGCGCGGCGCGCTCGTGAAGATCGCCGCCGCTCTCGGGGTCGTTGCCGTGCTGCTGTCGGGGTGCCTGGCGGCCGTGAA
>JAUHYN010000050.1 GCA_030426505.1 bacterium
CGTCGAGAACGGTCGGCCGATCCTCGGGGTGATCGCCGCGCCGTACGTCGGGATCACCTGGTCGGCGGCGCGCGGCGAAGGCGCGTTTCGGTGGACCGGCAAGAACGAGAAACTGATCCGCAACGAGCGCTCCGGCGACCTCCCGTTCGCAGCTCTACTCAGTAGATTCCATACGAGCGAACGGATCTACACTTACCTCGAGGGCCGCGGCATCCAGCGGATCCTGCGCGCCGGTTCGGCGATCAAGTTCGGGCGCCTCGCGGAGGGCACGGGCGATCTCTACCCGCGCTACGGCCGCACCATGGAGTGGGACACGGCGGCGGGGGACTGCATCGCGACGGAGGCCGGCTGCCGCGTGGTGCATGCGGAGACGCGCGCGCCGCTCGAGTACAACAAGCCGGACCTCGCGAACCCCCCGTTCATGGTCGAATCCCCCAGGATGCCCGCCCCGTGACCTGGTAGCCGACGAGGCGGAGCGCCTCGCGGAGTCGAACGAACAGTGGAGAGGGCGTGGGCGTCGGCGCGGTGCAAGCGTCCCAGTTCGGGCAGAGCTTTCGCGCAGTGAGGTAGACGCGAGCGACGTGCGCCGGGTCGCTGACGATCGCGACGCGGGCGTTCTCGGGGAGGCGCGCACACGTGTGTGTGACGTTGTCGGCCGTGGAGCGCGCCTCGGTCTCGACGACGATCGGCAGCTCGGGTTCGAGGCTCCGGGCGAGCGCGGCGAGGACCTCGGCGGAGTCGCCGCCGTATCCCGCGCCGGAGATCACGACGGTGGCGGCGCGGCCGGCGCGGTACAGGGCGACCGCGTGTCGGGTGCGATGACCAGGATCCCCGCTGGGGACGAGGGCGTAGTCCGAGGGTCCTTCGCAGGGCGCGGGCGGCGCGAAGACGAGGCGCGCGGCGTGGACCACGACGGCACAGGCGACGACGGCGAGCGCCGCGAGCGCCTTGACGAGGATCGGGAAATGTCGGACCTGAGCGTCACGCATGAACGTCGTCGAAACCGAGCTGCCGGGCGTGAAGATCATCGAGCCACGCGTCTTCGAAGACAAACGTGGCTTCTTCCTCGAGACCTACAACGAGGCGCGCTACCACGAGGCCGGGATCGACATCCGCTGGATCCAGGACAACCACAGCCAGTCCCGCAAGGGTACGCTGCGCGGGCTGCACTACCAGGTGGAGAACGCGCAGGACAAACTGGTGTGGGCGGTGCGCGGTGAGGCGTTCGACGTCGCGGTCGACATCCGGCCGGGGTCCGAGACGTTCGGTAAGTGGGTCGGCGTCGTGCTCAGCGCGGCGAAGAAGAACCAGATCCTCGTGCCGAAGGGCTTCGCGCACGGGTTCTGCGTCCTGAGCGACGAGTGCGAGATCATGTACAAGTGCAGCGACGTCTACAACCGCGAGGGTGAAGGCGGGATCATCTGGAACGATCCGACGATCGCGATCGACTGGCCGATCACGGATCCTATCCTCTCCGACAAGGACGCTGCGCTCCCGACGATCGACAAGGCGCGCATGTACCCCTGAGGCCGCCCGGTGGACGACGCCGCGATGAAGCAGATCCTCACCGGGGATCGCGCGGTGATCGTCTACGACCTCGAAGGCACCTGCTGGAAGAACGTCTGGTCGCGGCGCAAGGAGACGATCGAGATCGGCGCCGTCTGCTACCGACACGGCGCGGGCCTCGCCTCCGAATTCCAGACGTACGTGAAGCCGGTCGCCGTGCCGCGTATCTCCAACTTCTGCACCGAGCTCACGGGGATCACGCAGGCGGACGTGGACGCCGCGCCCGAGTTCCCGCGCGCGATGTTGGCGTTCCTCGAGTGGGCGAAGGGGCACGGAACGTACGTGCGCGCGGGGTGGGGCGCGTACGAGCAGTGGCAGTTCGATCTCGATCTCGAGCTGCACGAGCTCCCGCCGCTCACGGACGCTTACCTCGACATCAAGAAGCTCTACGCGCGGCTCGGGAAGTCGAAGGAGAAGAACATCGACGCGGCCCGCGAGGCGCTCGGCATTGCGGCCGGTGAGAAGCACCGCGCGCTGGACGACGCGCTCGTGGCGGCGCAGATCCTGTGCGGGATCCTCGGCGGCGATCCGTCCGCGCTGCGCAGGCCGTAGGCGCGAGTGCGAGCGGCGTCTCGCGTTCGATCGCGAGTGCCTCGGGATCGCGCACGCCGCGTCTCGCGGTGAGGCTCTCGCGCGCGTGGCGAACGAATCGCTGTAGCGGTGCGGCGAGTCTCCGACGTGTCCTTTGATGCGTCGAGCGATCTGGATCGGACTGATGGTGGCGGCCTGCGGGGACGTCGATGTGCAGGACACGGGCGCCGCGCGCTTCGAGCGCCCGGAGCTCGACCTCGGTGCGCCGCACCGCTTCCACTTCGACCGCCCGCCCTACGAGCTCCCCGCGCCGGAGCCGGTGGTCGAGGACATCCGCGTCGCGACCTTCAACCTGCAGGTGTTCGGTCCCTCCAAGGCCTCGGACGCCGCGCTCGTGGACGAGATCGCCTCGATCATCGCGCGCTACGATCTCGTCGCGGTGCAAGAGCTGAAGGACGCCTCGGAGCAGGCGCCCTACGTCCTCCTCGACGCGCTCCACAAGCGAGGCGCCCCGCACGAGATGGTGCTGTCGGAGCGCTCGGGCCGCGAGCCCGACGACGTGTACTCACGCGAGCAGTACGCCTACTTCTACGACGCGACGAAGCTCGCGGTCGTCGGCACCCCGGCGCTGTACGACGACTCCGTCTACGACCGCTTCCAGCGCGAGCCGCACCTCGCGCGCTTCGAGGCGATCGGCGGATCCCTCGACGTGGTGCTGGTGAACATCCACACGCGGCCGGAGTCGGCGGTCGAGGAGATCGACGCGCTGTCCGACGTGGCGTCGTTCGCGTGGGACGCGTACGGCACGGCGAGCGTCGTCGTGCTCGGCGACTTCAACGCCGGGTGCAGCTACGCGGACCCGTCCGAGCTCGACCCGCTCGATCTCCGCGACCCGGAGTACCTGTGGGTGGTCCCGGACGACGCGGACACGAACGTCGCCGCGAGCGCGTGCGCGTACGATCGCGTGGTGCTGTGGGGCCACGCGGCCGAGGCGTTCGAGGGGAGCTGGGGCGTGGACGTCGGGTTCGAGCAGCCGGGCGTGTCGGATCACTGGCCGGTGTGGGTCGACCTCGTCAGCGTCGTTTCACCGTAGTCGCCTACGGGCAGTCCTCGGGTGGGATCTCGACGTCCGCGAGCGGCTCGAGGTCCCGCGACTCGTAAACGTAGCGGAACGTGACGCCGTGTTCGTGGAGCGAGCGCTCCTCGTCGGTCTGACACAGCTCGTACGCGTGGTGCCGGCGCAAACGCTTCGGGTGCGGCTTCTCGTCGAGCTCGGCGAGGATCGTGTGGCGGTAGATCAGCGTCCGGCCGTCCGCTTCGATCCGATCGAGGCGCGTGTCGTCGTCGATCATCTGCGGCAGCGATCCGTTCAACCGCCGCGCCGTCTTCACCAGCGCGTCGGGCTTCGCGGCTTGGATCTCGTTGTACGCCTCGATCCCGAAGTACGCGGCGACGGCGAGGACGACCTGCGCGGGGAACGCGAGCCACTTCACCCACGACGGCCACGGCTTCTTCACCTTCGCGGCGTCGGCCTGGACCTCTTCGCTCATCGTCGGCGCGCCCACACCGTGATGCGGCCGGTCTGACCGAGCGCCGCGAGGACGGTCGCGATCGGGTAGGTCGCGAGGAGCTGCCACGTCGCGCGCGACGGGTACGTGATGAGCCGGTGGGCGAGCTGCGGCGCGAGGTCGTGATCCTCGAGCGCGTAGCCGACCGAGGTCACGAGGTTCGTGACGTTGCGGTGGTGGAAGACACGCTCGAGTTCCCACCCCGCGCGGTGGAGCAGGTCGCCGATCGTCTTCGGCGTGTAGAAGAACAGGTGCGTGGGGAGCTGGAGCGCGTACCACGCGCCCTGGAACGCGCCGAACTCGAGGCTGTCGATGTTCGGTACGGACGCCGCGAGGTAGGCGCCCGGGCGCGTCCAGTCGCGGAGGCGCTCGAGTCCACTGAGTGGATCGTGCAGATGTTCGAGCACCATCCACGCCGCGACGAGATCCGGCGTCTGGTTCGGCGGCGGCGCGCTCTCGAGCTGAGCGCAGACGACGTCGAGCCCCTGCGCGCGCGCGGCCTCGGCGCCGGTCTCTCCGGGCTCGAGCCCCTCGACCGACCACCCCTTCTCCTGCATCACGCGCAGGAAGCCACCGTTGCCGCAGCCGACCTCGTAGTAGTGGCCGGGTTCGGTCGTGGGGAGTGGCTTGGTCCTGAAGTCGATCGCCTTCGACGCGATCCGACGCGCGGCGCCGAACCGCTTCGGCTTCGGCGCGACGGGCGGCGCCGCGGGCGCCTGGTGGAGGCGATAGCTCGACGGGTAGTAGTAGCCGATCGTCTCGCGCGTAGGCCGCGGGTTCGTGCGCACGAGCTCGCACGCGAGGCACTGCACCACGGCAAACTCGCCCGGCAGGTCGTGCAGCCGATCGCGCCCCACGAAGACGAGCCGATCACCGGCGTCGCTCCCGCACGGACACGGGACGTCTTCGAGGACGACTTCGCGCGGCAGGGCGGACACGGTGCGTCGATTAGCGCGCGGAGCGCGCCCGGGCAACGGCTCGCTGGCCTCCGGAGCGGGGTTGCCTTCCGCCCGGTCACGGGACAGATCGACGGAACGTTCGTGCCGAACTCCGATTCCACCGCCGCCCAACGCCCTCGATGGTCCACGTTCCTGAGGCGTGGCGTCGCGCTCCCGGGCCTCGCTGCGTTCTGGATCCTGCTCGTCCCCACCGGGTTGTTCGTGGGTGTCTGCCTCCTGATCGCGGTCTTCGGCGCGGCGTTCGGAGTGGCGGTCCAGGACGGCGCCTCGATGGAGCCCGAGTCGATCGGGCGCGCGCTCCTGTACGGCGCGTTGTTCGCGTTCGCGGGCGTCGGCTACGTCGTGCGTCGGCTGCGCGAGCGCGTGCGCTGGGAGGGTGCGCTGGCCGCGGGCGCCGCGCCGTTCGTGCCCGGGGCGGCGCTCGTCCATTGGGACGAGCGTTGGGATCTGCCGGGCCTTCAGGCGATGTTCCTCGCCGCGTTCTACTGCGCGCTCGGCGCCGTGATCCTCGGGATCGCGTTGGTCCTCCTCGCGCGCGCGACCCGTTGGGCTTGGGTGGCCGCCGCCGATCGACGCCTCTGGGCGGTCATCGTCGGCCCCGGCGGGCTCGTCGGGGCGGTGGCTCTCTTCGCGGTATTCGTAGGTCTCTTCGCGCAGATCGAGGAGCACCCGGACGACGACCAGCTCATGTGGCAGACGCCCGGACTGCGCGGCGCCCTCGGCGATATCATCCTGTTCGTCGCCGACGAAGCGCGCATGACGAGCCGCGCCGCTCGACTCGCGGAGCTCGCCTTTCCTGCGACTTCACCGTTGGCGTGGCTCCCGAGCGTCCGCTCGGCGTACGCCGACACGCCGACGAGCGGGATGCACTTCTGCCTCGAGACGCTCGCGAAGCGCACCCCCGACGGCCCCGTCGGGCACATCGATCGCGCCGCGAAGTACCTGAGGAACCGCGCCGGCATCGCGTTCGAAGACGCGATGGACGAGGCGACCGATCGGGCCCTCCACGTCTGCACCCGCCCGAACTTCCGCGACGCCGTCCGGGACCCCGACGACATCCGCGCGTACTACTGGGTCGCGGTGAAGCGGCGTCGCGCCGACCTCCTCGAGAGACGCGCGCGACGCCCGAGGGCGCGTCCCCTCCCCGACGACGGCCCGCCCGCGCCCGACCTGGGGCGGTACCTCGAGGCCCGCAGTTGCCTGAACCTGGTTCGGCAGCGCCTCGGCGGCGAGGAGCAGGCGCTCCTGAAGCTCTGCGTCGAGAACACCTCGCGAGAGATCGCGGAGCGCACGGCCGTCTCCAAGAGCGCCGCGGACCGCGACTGCCGCAAGCTCATCGACCGCGTTCGCACAATGATCTCGAACAGTTGCCTCTGACGTTCACTTTTTCCGCAGAAACCTGGGACAAACGGCGCCCCGATTCGTGGCCCCCCGTGTCCGGCACAGACGCCGGCAAGGAGGACCCGAATGAAGATCAAGTTCCACGGCCCCATCGGCCGCGTCACCGGCTCGGCGTACGAGCTCCACCACGGCGACTACCGCTTCCTCGTCGACTGCGGCCAACGGCAGGGCCCCGGCTCGTCGAGCTCCAATCGCGGAGGCTTCCCGTTCGATCCGCGATCGATCCACGCCGTCGTCCTGACGCACGCGCACCTCGATCACTGCGGCATGATCCCGCGCCTCTACCAGCGTGGCTTTCGCGGCCCGGTCTACTGCACGCATGAGACGCGCGACCTCGCCCGAGAGGTCCTGAGGGACTCGGCGAAGCTCGACTCCCTCCACACCCTCGACGACGTCAACCGGATCAAGTGGAGCGTCCCCGCCGATCTCCGTTCGAAGGAGGTGAGGCTCGAAGACGACCTCACGATGCGTTTCTTCGAGACGGGGCACATCCTCGGTGCGTGCGCCGTGCGCTTCACGTTCCAGGCCGGCGACGGCAAGCGGAGCATCACGTTCTCCGGCGACGTCGGCCCGGGGCGCGCGGGAGGGTCGCACCTCCCGCTGCTCCCCTCGCGGACGCGCTTCGACCACGGCGACTACACCGTCGTCGAATCGACCTACGGCGCGACGGTGCGCTCCGCCTTCGAAGCCGACCTCGAACACCGCCTCGATCGCCTCGAGCTCGAGGTTCGACGCTGCCGGCACCAAAGGGGCGTCCTGATCATCCCGTGCTTCGCGATCGGTCGCACGCAGGACGTGCTGTTCGATCTCCACCTCCTGACGGCGCGAGACAGGCTCCCCGTCGACCTCCCGATCATTCTCGACGCGGGCCTCGCGACCCGCATCAACGGCATCTACGCGGCCGAGCTACGCCGCCGCGCGCGCCGCGAGAGTTGGTCGAACCACGCGCTCTTCGACGCGCTCCGAATCGTCGTGGACGGCGCGGAAGCGCGCGCCGAGATCGACGAGGCGCTCGCGCGAACGCTGTCGACGGAATCCAACCAGTGGGGCGCGCTCACCAAGGAGGACCGCGACCGCCTCGTGGGCCCCGCGGTCGTCGTGACCGGCGGAGGGATGTGCGACGGCGGGTTCGTGCAACGCCACCTCGCGCGCCACCTCACGGACCCGTCCTGCACGGTGCTCCTCACGGGCTACGCGACGCCGAGCTCCGTGGCCGGCCAACTCCAGCGAATGAACGAGGACGAGGACATCGCGATCTGCGTCGCCGATCGGTTCCTGAAGCCGTCGGAGGTGAAGGCCCGGGTGACGAACCTCCGCGGCTACTCGGCACACGCGGACCAGGCGGGGCTCCTCGACTGGGTCTTCGGGGCCGACTCGACCTCCCATGCGTTCGCACCGCGCCGCCGACTCTTCGTCACGCACGGCGAGCCGCGCGCTTCCCGCGCCCTCGTGAAGGCGGCCGACGCCACGGCGCGAAGGCGGGGCCTCGTGACGACCGCGCACGATCGAATCGGTGAGCGCTGGTTCGACCTCGCCCGCGACACGTGGTGCGAAGCGCCCACGGCGGGCGGCGCCGCGATCGTCGCTCGTCGTTGACGAGGCGCGTTGAGCATCGGCGCTCCGCTCTCCTCGGCCGATCGCGATCGAACACCGCGACACCCACGCCCCGATCCGACACTCCTCGAGGAAATCGACGCCCGCGATCGCCCATGGCCCGCGCTCTGCAGTAGGTGGAGCCATGAGCGCAGCGTTGCCCCTGCTCGCCCTCTTGTCCGTCGCCGCGGGGGGCGGCGACGGCGCGGAGCCCGAACGCGACGGAGTCGTCGCGCGCGAGGGGCCGGCGGCCCGCGCGGAGTCCGACCTCTCGGCGGGTTCCGCGCCGGTCCCGACTTGGGGCGACAGCCACGGGCTGTCCGTCTACCTCGAGTCCGCGGCGATCTTCCTCGCGGGGGCGAGCGTCGAGTACCGGTATGCGTGGTTCGCGGTGCGCGCGAACGTCGCGGCGGGGCTGGTGTCCGAGCCGCCGGTGCTCGCAGGCGGCTCTGCGTTCGCGCTGTTGTTCGAAGGGGACCACCACCTCGAGCTGGGGCTCACGCTCGGGCACTTCACGGAGGAGGGGTCGTCGTTCATCGCCGCGCCGTCGGTCGGCTACCGGTACCAGGCGCCCACGGGCGGCGTGCTGTTCCGGGCGGGCGCTTACGGCGCGAACATTCAGTTCTTCGGGGATCGGCGGTGGTTCCCGGTCCCGCAAGTCTCATTCGGCTACGCGTTCTGAGCCCCTGGGCACCCGCGTCCAGGTGGCGCCCGCGGCCCTCGCACCGTACGCTCTGTCGAATTGGCCCACCTGGAACGCAGGCTGGATCTCTCCGCCGTCGTCGCGATCAGCATCAGCGCGATGCTCGGGAGCGGCATCTTCGTGCTCCCCGGCATCGCGGCCGCGAAGACCGGTCCGTCCGTGTGGCTCGCGTACCTCGTGGCCGGCATCTGTGTGTTGCCCGCGGCGCTCTCGAAGGGTGAGTTGGCCACGGCGATGCCGTCCGCCGGCGGCACGTACATCTACCTCGACCGGACCTTCGGCCCGCTCGTCGGGACGATCGCCGGGCTCGGCCTCTGGCTGTCGCTCCTCCTGAAGAGCAGCTTCGCCCTCCTCGGGTTGGGCGTCTATCTCATCGTCGTCGTCGACGTCCCCGTTCGCCCCGTCGCGCTCACGTGTCTGGGTGCGATCGTCGTGTTGAACATCGTCGGCGTCAAAGGCGTCGGGCGGGTGCAGAAGGTCGTCACCGCGATCGCGATCGCGATGCTCGTCGTCCTCACCACCACCGGCTTGTTCGGACTCGAGCAGCAGAACCTCCGCAACGAGTTCCCGTTCGGCGCATTCGGTTTCGTCGACGCCGTGGGTTTCGTCGTCATCTCGTACGCCGGCGTCACCAAAATCGCCGCGATCGCCGAAGAGGTTCAGAACCCCGAACGCAACCTCCCCGCGGGGATGTTGGTGTCGCTGATCATCGTCATGATCATCTACAGCCTCGTCGCCTTCGTCCTCGTCGGCGACCTCGGGCTCGAGAAACTCAGCGGCGATCTCCACCCCATCTACGCGCTCGCCGTGTCCGAGCGCTTCCCGGAGTCCGTCACGATCGGCGTCGCCGTCATCGGCACGCTCACGATGGTGTCGATGGCGACCGCCGGGCTCCTCGCCGGGTCGCGTTTCCCGTTCGCGATGAGTCGCGACGATCTCCTCCCGCCAATCCTCCGCTCGGTTCACCAGCGGTTCCTCACGCCGCTCCCCGCGATCCTCGTCACCGGTGGGATCATGTTCGCGGCGATCGCGTTCCTCGAGATCGAGAAGATCGCGAAGCTCGCCTCCGCGTTCATGCTCATGATGTTCGGCGCGGTGAACCTGAGCGTCATCATCCTGCGCGAGACCGGCGTGCAGTGGTACAAGCCGGCGTTCCGCTCCCCGCTGTATCCGTGGGTTCAGATCTTCGGCGTCATCACCAACCTCGGCCTGGTGATCGTGATGGGGCCGCTCGCCGCCGCCGCCGGCGTGAGCATCGCGGTGCCCGGCGTCATCCTCTTCTTCCTGTACGGGCGAAAGCGCGTCACGCGCTCCGGCGTCCTGACGAAGCGTCGCCCGCGACAGGAGATGCTGAAGTCGACGCGCTCCGCGCCCGCCTCCGGGAACTCGAACGCCATTCAACCGATCACTACTCTCCCCGAGGAAGGCGAAGAAGCCGCCGTCGTCGTCGCGCTCTTCGGGACGGAACGCAGCCCCGAGATCCTGGTCGAGCTCGGTCAGGGCCTCGCCGAAGGCGGGCGCGTCGAGGTCGTCTACCTCACCGAGGTCCCCGAGCAGACGATCCTCTCCGCGTGGGAGGAAGATCCGAAGTGCGCCTCCGTCCGCCGCCGCATCGAAGCGATGGCCGAGTCCCACGAGGGTGAGCTCGACTTCGAGGCGCTCCCCACCTACGACCAGATCGGCACCGTTCACCGCTACGCGTCCAGGCTCCACTGCGAGTGGGTCGTGATGGAGTGGAGCGGTCGCGTGCGCGACGCGTTCACCATCCGCAACCCGATCGGCTGGCTGAAGGATCACCTCCCGGCGAACCTCGCGCGCTTCCACGACGCGGGCGTCCGTTACATTCGAAAGATTTTGGTCCACGCGGAGCCCGGCGCGAACGACGCGCTCGTGGCGTACACCGCGGACCAGCTCGCCGACGTCCACGGCGCGACGCTCACCTTCGTGCGGTTCGTCCCCGAGAACGCGCCCGAGTCTCGCGACGCCTCGGAGCGCGAGTACCTCGAGCAGATTCGTCAGCTCTGCGAGGCCGACTCCGAGATCCTGATCGTGCGCGGGAAGAGCGAGGCCGAAGTGATCGCGACGCAGAGCGCGTACTTCGATCTCCTGGTCACGACCGAGACCCGTCAGCGCTCGCTCCTGAGCCGCGTGGTCGGGACGAAGAGCGATCGCCTCAGCGAGACCGCGGCGTGTTCGGTGCTCCGAGTGCTCGGCCCGCCGGACGCCACCCACGAAGCGCTCGCTCGCATTCGCGCGCGCAAGACCACGCAGTGGAACAGCGCCGCGCTCGACAGCTACCTCGATCCGGATCTGATCCGCGCGCAGCTCCCCGCGCAGAAGAAGGACGCGCTGTTCCTCCAGATGGCGCGTGTGCTGAGCGAGTCGAAGGGGCTCGACATCCAGTCGGACCAGATCCTGGCGTCGCTCTGGGAGCGCGAGCGCAGCCTGAACACCGGCATCGGCAACGGCATCGCCCTCCCCCACGCGACCGTGCCCAACATGGCCGGGACGCGGCTCGGCGTCTTCACGTGCCGCGAGCCCGTGGACTACGGCGCATCCGACGGCGTGAAGGTCGACGTGTTCTTCGTGACCCTCGGTGGCCCCAGCGATCGCAACGCGCACCTCGACGTGCTCGCGACGATCTCCAAGATGCTCAGTCGCACCGACCTCCTCGGAATGCTCCGAGCCGCCGACAGCACCGACGCCATCCTGCGGGCCATCCACTCCGCCGACGCGGTCGTCGGGAGTGACGACGCTGCCTGACGTTCAGACGCGCGTTTCAGTTCGAGCGCGGGCGACAGGCGAGACCGGACAGGTCCGCGCCGCGGCCCATCGGGACGCGGTTCAGTTCGCGCCCGGTCACGATGTCGAACACGAGGATCGTTTGGTCGATCGACCCGCTGATGAGCACGACGCCGCCCGGGAACGGCGCCAGCCCCATCACCCAGTCGTCGTGTCCCTCCAACGCGAGGGTGGTCGTCGTCGGGTCGTCGAAGCTGGTGATCTCGAGCTCGTCGGTCGCGTGCCAGGCGCCCACGATGGTGTCCTCGTACGCGCCGAGGCGTGAGATCCACATCGAACGCGCGCCGTTGACACGACCGGCCGTGGCGGCCGCGAGGTTCTCGAACAAGGCGACGTCGCGTCCGCGGACGCCGTGGATCGCCCACCCGCGAGACGACGCCGCCACCGCATTGCACGTCGTCGGCATGGTGACGACGGTCTGCTCTCCCGTGCGGAGGTCGACGAAGAAGGCCGCTTCGTTTTCCGGGGAGAGGTCGGGGCACGCCGCGACGCGATCGCCCTGCCACGCGAGGCTCGTTGCGCGGGCGAGCGGCGCCGCGACCCCGGTCGGTTCGATCGCGCCGTTCAGGGGGTCGAGGCGTACGAGCTCACTCGGGCCCCGCGCTTGGACCGCGAGACACTCGAACTCGGCGAGGATGTCCAGCGGCCCGACGCCACCGTCCCGGGCGACGCCACCGTCCCGCGCGCCCGCGTCGATCGCAGCGCCCGCATCCAAAGACGACCCGACGCCCGCGTCCGAGGCGACGAGCTCGAGGAACCCGGTCTCGGCCGTGCAACCGAACGAGACGAGCGCCAGCGCGGACAGCCACCACCTCATGATCAACAGATTACCGGACCCTCGCCGTGACGCCACCCGCGCTCGCCGCCTCGCAGACCGACCGGCGGCGCGAGGACTGCGACGGGTGTGCAGCTTGTCAGGGCGCGGCGAACATACCGACCACGATGGCGGCGCTCGGGGTCACGCCGGTCGAGTGGCTCTCCACCACGATGTGGAGGCGCTCGCCGGGGGTGCCGTCGAGCGGGATCTGCACCGGGCCTCCGCCCGAGAGCGTCTCGTAGAAGTCGCCCGGACGACCGCCTTCGGCGCACTGTGCATCGTCGCGGAGCGGGGGCATCGACCCGTGTTCGTAGACGACGCGGTCGTTGACGAGGATCCGCGCCATCGAAGGTTCGACCCGCCAACTCGATGCCGAGAGCACGTCCAACACGATCGAGCCGGTCCCGTCGAAGTCGACGTACGAGTACGCGCGCTGGAAGCCCCCCGCACCGGAGCGCACGATCAACAACGGCCCGGTCTGCGGCGCGGCCTCGAGGCAGTTGAACTCGTACGCGAAGCTCTCGGGATCGGACGCCGCCCAACTCCACATCGAGAGGTTGCCGTTCGCGAAGATCGAACCCGGGTCCTGGATGATGCGCGGCATCGCGACCGTCGCGCCGGGGACGGTGATCGTGAGGTGGTACCACATGGGCAACGGGCGAGCCGGTGTGAAGACGGCGGCCGCGACGCGGCGCCCGGCCGCGGAGACGATCTCGACGTCGCCCTCGAGGCGCTCGCCGTTGACGCTGACTTCGAGGCGCTGCGACACGACGCCGAGATCCATGAAGCGATCGAAGTGGATCTTCAGCTTGTCGGACGGGAAGAACATCCCGGGATACTCGTCGTTCGGGAGCGTGACGGAGAGCTCCGCGACGCCGTCGACCAGCCCCACGCGGACGCGCTGAACGAACGGTTCGGGATCGAGGCAGTAGTCGATGTCGCAGAACTTCGTCTCGCCTTCGATCATGCCCTCGCCGGCGCCGAAGCCGTCGCCCGTCCACGCCACGCGCAGATCCGAGATCTCGGTGAAGAGCGTGTCCTCGTGGTTCTCGGGCTGAAAGCCCGTGACGCGCATCCCGTTGTCGGTGAGTTCGATCTGGACCGGGTGAATCGCGCGCCCGAGGAGCATGACGCCCGAGGTGTCGTCGTCGACGACGAGGTGGCCGATGACGTCGCCCGATTCACCGTAGACGAGGAGGCCGCGGGCGGACGTCCCGGTCTCGGGCGTCTCGGGGGTCTCGGGCTCGGGGAGCACCTCCGGCTCGGGGTCGTCGAAGCCGAGTAGCTGCGTGCCCTCCGTCCCGCAGGCGGCGAAGAGGAGGAGCGCGAGCGGGGTGATTCGGCGCATCGACTTCACGAAGAGCAATATCGGATCCAATCGCGCGGATTGGAAGCGACCCGGCTGCGCGGAGTCTCGAGTCACCGCTTCAGGCGCGCCGCAGCTTCGCGAGGCGCCACTCGAGGAGCGACGTGAGCAGCACGAGGTTCAGCACGAAGTACAGCGTCGTGCCGATCGCGAGGCCAACGACCCCGCCCCACGCGTAGCCCGCGATCTTGAAGCCGAGCCCGAACGTGAACCCGACGATGCTCGCGGTGGTCGGCGTCTTCGTATCGGCGAGCGCGTAGAACGTGGACGCGAGCACCTGTCCGATGAGTCCGATCGAGAGCCCGATCAACGCGAGGAGGATCTCGTAGAGCGTGCGGACGTTCTCGTTCGTCACGCCGCCGTGCCCGATCAACAAGCGCAGCAGCGGCTCGCCGAACGCCCAGAGGAACGCGTACCCCGCGAGCAGCAGCCCGCCGAGGAAGAAGACGCGCTTCCTGTACACGCGCGTGAGGTCGGCCCAGCGCTCGTCCTTCGCGAGCTTCGCGAGCACCGGCACGACCGGCCCGACGAACACGCGGTTCAGGATGCCGGTCGCCGCGCGGTACATCACCGTCGCGATGTGGAAGAGCGACAGCGAACCCGCCGCCGCCATCGACGTCAGGTAGCGATCCGCGATGACGTCGGACTTGTAGTAGATGCTGCCCGCGAGCAGCGGGCGCACGCGGCGCCACGTCTCCTTCAGCGCCTCGGACGCGAAGTCCGGACGCGCGAGGCCACCGATCAACGGGAGGAGCAAGACGGATTGCACCGCGGGGCGGATGGCCGCGATCCACGCCATCGCCTCGATGCCGAACACCGGCGCGGTGACCCACATCGCGACGACCATCGCGAGGAACGCGAGGACGTACATCGCTTCGGTGCCCACGAAGCGATGCCGCGCCTGGCACGCCGCCCAGAGCACGCCGTACTGCGCCGTGAACACGACGCCGAGGAGTTGGATGCGCGCGAAGCGGACGGCCATCGCCTGCTCGGCCCCATCGAAGCCGGGGAGCACGAGCGGGACCCAGACGCCGGCGAGCGCGATGCCGAGCCCCGCGATCGCGCCGAACACGATCGTGATCGCAGCGAGGAGCGTGTACGTATCGACGCGGCGTCGCTCTTCGCCTTCGACGACCGAGAGGACCGGCACGATCGTGTTACCGATCGGCCCGCTCACGAGGCCGACCACGAACACCAACACCATGTTGCTGCCGAAGTAGACGTCGGTGCCGCGGGTCGCGCCGAAGAAGTAGAAGATCAGCCAGGTGTTCGCGAGGCCCAGCGCCATTCCGATCGCGGCGAGGACCGCGAGTATCGCGGTGCGCTTCAAGGATGGGCCCGTATCGGATCGAAGCGCTCGATGAAGCCGGCGATGTCGCCGCTCTGGAGCGCCGGGACCTCCTCGATGATCTTGTCGAGCGACCACGTCCACCACGCGATGCGGAGGAGCGCGTCGATCTGATCGTCGGGGAAGCGGCGGCGGATCACTTTGGCGGGGTTGCCGCCGACGATCGTGTAGGGCGGGACGTCCTTCACGACGAGTGAGTAGCCGGCGATCGCGGCGCCGTCGCCGACGGTGACGCCGGAGAGGATCTTCGCGCCGCGCCCGATCCACACGTCGTTACCGATCACGACGTCGCCCTTGGTCGCGGGGTGCCCGTCTTCGAAGGCGCCTTCGAGGCGGAACATCGCGCGGAACGGATACGTGGAGACCCAGTCGACGCGGTGGTTGCCGCCCACGAGGATCTCGATGTCCGCCGCGAGCGAGCAGAAGTCACCGACTCGGACACGCGCGGTGTCGCCCCGGTGCGTGACGATGTCCGGGCACCCGTACGAGTGGTCGCCGATCTCGAGGAGGCCCTCGCTCACCAAGCGCTTGCGGCGGTCCTCGACCGACTCCTGCACGGGGCGGACGCGATCGAGGATCGAAGAGAGACGGCGACGGAGCTGCACGATCGGGAATCGCGTGCTCATGGAGTCATGCCCTCGAAGCGTTCGCACAGCGCACGCCCGATGAGCGCGTTGCCGCGGTCGCCGAAGTGGTAGTTGTCGAGGAAGATCTCCTCCGACCGACCGGCGAACACATCGGATAGATCCCACCAGGAAAAGCGCGCGTCGTCGACCGAGCCGAGGCGCGTCCGGAAGGCCGCGAACGCGGCGTCGTAGTGCTGCCGGCGCTCGTCCCCGAGCTGCCCGAGGAGGGTCTGCTCGCGCGCCGTGATCCGCTTGGTCGAGACCGCGAGGTTCGGTTGGAGCGCGACGACGTAACGCGCCCCGACGCGGCCGAGCACGACCAGAGCTCGGCCCTGAAGTGGAACCTGGTGGGCCGGGCGATCGGGCTCCCGTTCACCTTCACCCTCGACCTGGCCACGCTGCCGCTCCAACTCCCCGTCCTCTTGATCCTCATGGCCGGCGGACTGCCGGTGCCTGGCTAGCGCGATTGCCCGGGCAGGCGCCGGGGTGTCGCTGTTCGAACCAGAGCGGACCCCGAGCTCGGCACCGCCGAGCTACCGCTCGACGGGTACGGTGCGCTTGAACTCGAACAGCACACTGCGGTCGGGGAGGGTCGCTCGGATCCACTCCTCCGAGGTCCGCAGGCAGCCGAAGTAGCAGGTCTGATACTCGTCGATCCACAGGTATTGCACGGGGATCAGCTCGCCGGCGTGCACGACCCGCACCCTGCCGCGGCGGGTGAGCTCGAGGATCACGGGTTCGAGCTCCGACCACGGCTCTCCCCTCGCGCTGGCCGGCGCGAAGGTGTGCGGCGACCAGGTGGAGGTGTTCGCGTGCTTGAACTGCAGGGCGTGTCCCGCGCGGGCATAGGCGCGCAGCACCTGCAGCAGGAGCTCGGGCCGCGGCTGCAGCTCCTGGGCGCAGGCCAGCGCGGCCTGCACGGAGAGGCTGAGCTCCCCTTCCGGGAACTGGACGTAGATCCGTCCGCTCTGGATCGTGGTCCCGGTCGCGCTGGGGTCCGCGAGCGTGACCCGCCT
>JAUHYN010001124.1 GCA_030426505.1 bacterium
GCGCCGCCGTCACGCTCGAACTGCGTGTCGTCCGTGTCGTCGTCGCCACTGCCGGAGCAAGCGAAGATCGAACCACAGAAGAAGAGCGCCCAAGCGGCGCGAACCAGAGTGCTTCGCATCGGCCCCGTATAGCAACGCAGCGCGTGCGCCGCCATCAGCCCAACACGAGTCGATACCGATCGTCGCCGAGGTCGTCCTTGACGCGCTTGACCTCGAGCCGGCAGCCACACCAGCTGCAGAAGACGTCGTCTTGGAAGGTGAACCCGTCGTCCCACGGGTTGTGCGCCGAGCACTCCGAACAGTCGAACTCGTACCAGACGAACCTGCCGGAGGTCGTCGATTTGCCCCGCTCCGCCACGCCTTCAGCGTAGCAGCTTTGCGAACTTCGTGACCTGGTCCTTGTCGATGTAGACGTCGAAGTCGTACGTGCGGCTGTCGCTCATCACGAACGTGATGACGTGTTTCCCGACGGGCAGCGCGTACGGCTTCCGGATCGGCGTGCGGCGGCCGGTGTCCTTGCCGTCGATCAGCACCTTCACCCCCGGGGGGCGCGTGGAGATCATCAGGCTCCCCGTCGCGGGCGCGCGGCGGACCCGCGCACGCGAGGGCGGCGGCGGCTCTACCTTCGCCACCGGCGGCGGAGGCGCCGCCACCCGCGGCGGCGGAGGCGCCGCCACGCGGACCGGCGGCGGAGGGGGCTCGACCGGGGCCACCGGCGCGCGCTCCGCGGTCTCGGTCGCTTCCGCGTCCGCGTCCTGGGAGTCCATGTCGCCGGGGGCCGTGTCGCCCGTGTCCTCCGGATCGGGGGCGGGGTCCGGCTCGGGCTCCGGATCCGAGGCGTCGTCCGCGGGCGGCGGCGGCGCATCGCCCGCGGGCAGCGGGGCGTCGTCTTCGGCGCCGCGGTCCGGCATCCGCTCGAGCGGGACGACCATCGCGTGCGGCTTCGCCTCGCCGATCTCGATCGTCTGGCGATACACCCTGAAGCCTTCGGCGCGCAGCTCGACGTGGTGCGTCCCGATCGTCAGGGCGTCGATGTCGATCGGCGTCTCGTTCGCGATCTCCTTGCCGTCGAGCACGACCGTCACGTGACGCGTCGGCTCCGTGACGATCTGGAGCGACGCGCCCGCGGACCCGAACGTCAGCACCAACACCGCGAGCAGCACCGCCGCGAGTACGCCCACGCCGCCCGCCAACACCATCAGCATCTTCGATCGCGCGAGCACGCGCTCCTGCTGGCGAGGAGGCGGCGCCGCGCCGGCCGGCGGCAGCGACGACGCGTCCCCGTGGACGTACGCCGGGCCCACGTCCTGGATGAACGGGCGCGCGCCCTCGGATGAGAACTCGCGCCCCGGCCCCACCATCCCCGGCGGCGTCGAAGGGACCCGCGCGGACATCGGCGCCGGGCCCACGTGGATCTCGTCTCGGCTCCGCACCGGCGTGAGCCCGCCCGCGGTCGGATCCTCCGCCTCGAGGTCCGAGGTCTCTTCACCCGCGTAGGTGGGGACGAACGCCTCGGCGTCCTCGAGCGTCCCGTCGTCGGACTCGAAGAACTCGCCGGAGCGCTCGTCGGGGAGCAGCGCGATCGCGTCTTCCGCCGGCACGCCGCCGACGATCAGCGGCGCGACGTTCGTCGCCCCGTCGTCGGGTCCGTCGAGGTCATCCGTCTCGTACGGATCCGAAGCGGCGCGCCCGTGCATCGTGGGCGCTTCCTCCTCCGAGTTGGCCGGGTCGTAGACCTGCGGCTGGACCACCTCCTCGGAGATGTCGCCCGCGTCGACCGTCTCACCCTCGCCCTCCAACGCGCCGACCTGACCGAGGCGCTCGAGCAGCTCGGCCTGCGCGGCGTCGATCTCGTCCTGGGTCCCGTCGCCCATCACGGTGTCGTTCGCGTCGTCGTAGAGCGTGTCGTTGTCCGGGATCTTCGGGTGCCCCGGGACGGCGTCGAACTGCGTCCGCTCGATCGCGTCGACGTCGACGCGCGGCGACTCCGTCGTGTTCATCGACGGCTCGATCTCGGGCTTCGGCTCGCTCCCCGCCGCGACGACCACCATCTCGCCGTCCGTGAGCGCGGCGTCCTCGTCGGGCGCCTCGTCCAGCTCGGGCGCACCGAACAAGTGCGCGACCGGGCTCGCGCCCGCGAGGGTCGGCATCGCGGCGTCGGAGATCGACGAGGAGTTCTCGGTCTCGTCGTCGCCGCCGAACGGCTCGCTCGGGATCGCGATGCTGTCGGTGGGGCCGCCGAGATCGTCGTCGTCGTCGTCGTGAACGATCAGCGCGGGATCGACGGCCGCATTCGCGCCCTCGCGCGCGAGCGCCGCGACGACACTCGACGGCGCCGGCGCGGGCGGCTCCGTGTCCTGCACCGGCATCTTGAGCCGCATGAAGGCCTCGAGCTTCTCGTTCTCGATCTCGATGTCGCGGCCGTACGTGTCCTGCATCCCCGTGCGCAGGTGGCGCCCGTGGTACAGGCGGTTGTTCTGCACGAGGTAGTCGAGGAGATCCTCGTGGACCTCGGACGCCCACTGGTACCGATTCTTCGGATCGGCCGCGAGCATCCGCATCATGATCTGCTCGAGCCCCTCCGGGATCTGCGGGTTGTGGGTGCGCGGCGGCGGGATGACCGCGTTGCGGACGTTCTCGAGCGTCGTGTAGTCGCTGTCGCTGAGGAACAGCCGCTCCTGCGTCAGCATCTCGTAGAAGATGACGCCGAGCGCGAACAGATCGCTGCGCCGATCCGTCGGCTGCCCGCGCACCTGCTCGGGCGACATGTACGCGAACTTGCCCTTCAGCACGCCGACCTGCGTGCGCGACACACGCGACGCCGCCTTCGCGATACCGAAGTCACACAGCTTCACCTCGCCTTCGTACGAGATGATGACGTTCTGCGGCGTGACGTCGCGGTGGATGATCTTGAGGTCGCGCCCGGCCGGGTCCTTCTTCTTGTGCGCGTACTCGAGCGCCTCGCAGACCCGCGAGACGATGAAACACGCCTTCGGGATCGACATCGGGACCTTGAGCTTCTTCTGGTAGTCGAGGATCTGCCGGAGGTCCTTCCCCGCGACGTACTCCATCGAGATGAAGAACGTCTCCTCGTG
>JAUHYN010000051.1 GCA_030426505.1 bacterium
TGAGACTCACGCCCACGTAGTCGAACGTGAGCTGGTTCTTGTCGAGGTTGAGGTGGATGTCGGGCCCGAGCGCGACCACGTCGCGTCGAAAGAGCTCGACCCTTCGAATCGTCGTCAGCGGCGCGACCCGATTCGGCGTGTCGAAGTCGGGGTCGAAGCGAAAGACACCGGCGAGCGTCCCGATCCACACCTTGCCGCGTCCATCGACGACGAGCGCATTGCGGTGACACTCCTCCTCCGTCAGGCCCTCGGTGTGTCCGTAGTTCCGGAAGGCGCGCGCGCGCGGGTCGTAGCGACTGAGCCCGCGCGCCGTCCCGATCCAGAAGCGCCCGTCGGCGTCGCGCGCGAGCGAGAGCGCACCGTTGTCGATGAGTCCGTCCTTCGTGGTCAGCGTCTGGTGCGTCCCCGACGCCGGGTCGTAGACGACGAGCCCGCGACCGTACGTCGCCATCCACATCTTGCCATCGTCGTCCTCGATCATCTGGACGTAGATCGTGTCCGGGAGCGACGTGATGGTCTCGGCGCGCCCGTCCGGGTGAATCAACCCGACGCCCCCCGCGGTGCCGACCCAGATGCGACCGCGCCGATCCGATCCGAGCCCGAAGACGCGCTGATCCGGGAGCCCCTCCGCGCGCCCGAAGGTCTCGAACGTCCCGTCCGGACGGCGCGCCCCCACGCCACCGTGCGTCCCGATCCAGAGCCGATCCTGTCGGTCCACGTGCAGCGCCCAGACTCGGGGATCCGGGAGGCCGTCGTCCACGTCGTAGCGGCGAACGACGCCGCGTCGGACGCTCGCGAGCCCCTGGTAGCCCGCGATCCAGCGGCGCCCCGCGCGATCGTCGACCATCGTCCGCAGGGGCCCGAGCGGTCCGAGCGCTTCGCGTGAGATCTGCTCGAGGACCCGCACCTTGCCGTCTTCGTACGCGAGCCGCGCGACGCCGGTGTCCTCGAGCGTGACCCAGAGGTGGCCTTCACGATCGCGGTGGAGCCCGGTGGCGGACGCGCTGGGGAGCCCGTCGCGCTCGGCGATCGCTTCGAACGGCGTGACACGCATGCGCGAGAGGCCGCCGCCCTCCGTCGCGATCCACGCGTTGTCCTCTCGGTCCTCCACCATGTGCCAGATGCGATCCGCGGGGAGACCGTCGCGGCGCGTGAGGACCGTGAAAGTCCCGTCGTCCTCCTGCCGCGCGAGCCCCTGGCGGGTGCCAGCCCACAGCCGCCCGGAGCGATCGAAGGTGATGTAGCCGACCTCGTCGCTCGGGAGCCCGTGCCGTGAATCGAAGACCGTGAAGCCCTCGCCGTCGAAGCGCGCGATGCCGCGCGATGTGGCGAACCACTGATGGCCTCGTGGCCCACGTGCGATCCACGAGACCACCTTACTCGGGAGCCCGTCCTCCTCCGTGATCGTCCGGCGCGCTTCCGCGTCGAAGTGGAGGACGCCCGACTGCGTGGCGATCCAGAAGCTCCCGTCCGGGTCCGAGATGAGGTGACGGATGCTCGTGCCCACGTCGTACTCGAGCGGCGGGCCGCCGTCGATGCGACTGAGCTTGCCGTTGTGCCCGCCGACCCATAGCGCGCCCGCGGCGTCCTCGACGAGCACACCCGGATCGGCGTCGCCCAGCGCGGTCAGGCGGCCGTCTTCCCAGACCATCGTGCCGGTGAGCGACGCGATGACGATGCGTCCCTTGCGATCCTCGATCAGGTCCAGGACGACGTTGCTCTTGAGCCCTTCGTCGACGGTCAGCGACTCGAAGCGGCGCCCATCGAAGATGCTGATCCCGGCCGTCGTCGCGATCCACAGCCGGCCGTCCCGCGCCTGGAGCAGGCGCTCGACCTGCGAGCTCACCAGCCCGTCCTCGACCGAGTAGTTCTTGAAGCGATACGCCTGGCCGAACGCGCTCGATCCGAACAGCGCACTGAGCGCGCCGATCGCGATGAGCGTAGGGCGCGCCATGTCCTCCGAATCGGACGCTTCGGTGTTCCCGCGAAGGGTCACCTGCCCTGTGCCTCACAATTGAACGCAACCCCCGCCGTTGCGGGGACGCGGAACCTTCCGCTCCCCTGCGCTCGTCCGCGTGTTGCCCGGATCATGCGCCTTCGGGGCCGGGTTCGCCTATGCGCCTACCTCGACGCGCGCCGCGCCGCGAGGACGCGACCGGTCGCCGTACCGGCCTCGGCGAGCGCCTCGGGGGACCCCTCGAACACGACGCGGCCCCCGTCGGCGCCTGCGCCCGGCCCGAGCTCCATGATTCGATCCGCCGCCTCGAGGAGCGCGGGCGCGTGCTCGACCACGACCACGGCGTGCCCCGCCTCCACCAACGCATCGAACAACGCGACGAGTCGCGACGCATCGGCGGCGTGCAAGCCCCGGGACGGCTCGTCGAAAGCGAACACCGTCGGCCCGTCGGTCCCGCCCCCCGCGAGCGCGCGCACCATCGCGAGGCGCTGCGACTCTCCGCCCGAGAGCGCGTCCGCGCGCCGCGAGGCCGCGAGGTGATCGAGCCCGAGCCGCGCCGCGAGCTCGAGCTTCTCCGTGATCTTCGGCCAACGCCCGAGCTCGGACAGCGGCCGCGCGAGGACGTCCGCGATCGACGCGCCGTCGATCTTCATCGCGCGCAACGCGGCGTCGTAGCGCGTCCCCGCGCACGCCGGACACGGCCGCACCGCGTCGGGGAGGAAGTCCATCGCGACGCGCTCCTCGCCGCTCCCCCGACACACGTCACACCGCCCCTTCGACCCGAACGAGAACCGCGACGCCTTCTCGCCGTGGGCCTTCGCGAACACCGCGGCGATCGGCGTGACCAAGTCGAGGTACGTCGCGACGGTACTCATCGGGCCGTGCCCCACCGGCCGCGGCTCGACCGTCACCATCGGCGCCGCGCGCTCCATCGTCCGGCACCCCACCGCGCGCCCCGCTCCGAGGCTCCGCGCGAGGACGTCGAACACGAGCGTCGACTTCCCGCTCCCGGAGACACCGGCGATCGCGAGCACCTCCCCGAACGCGACTTCGAGATCCACGCCCTGAAGGTGATGGCGATGCGCGCCTACGATTCGCGGCCCCGGGATCGGCGCGGAGCGCCGCGCGCTTCGAGGCGCCGCCCGCTCGCCGGCGAGGAGGCGCCCCGTCGCGGTCTCCCCTGCCGCGATCCGATCGGGTGTCCCCACCGCGACGACGCGACCACCGTGCGCACCTGCGCCCGGCCCGATCTCGATCAGGTGGTCCGCCGCGCGCATCACCGAGGGGTCGTGCTCGACGATCACGACCGTGTTGCCTCGATCCGCGAGGCGACGGAACACTGCGCCGAGGCGCTCGCGATCCACGACGTGGAGCCCGAGGCACGGCTCGTCGAGGACGTAGCAAGCGTCGACCACGCCCTCGACGAGGTGCGTGGCGATCTGCAGCCGACGATGTTCGCCGCTCGACAGCGAGTCGGTCGTGCGGTCGAGCGTCAGGTGCGCGAGGCCGAGCTCCTCGAGGCGGGCGAGGACCGGATCGATCTCCTCGCGGACCGTCGCGAGGACGCCCCGATGCGCAGGCTCCGCGAGCTCGAGCCCCGCGAGCGTCCGACGCAGCGCCGGCAACTCGAAGCGCGCGAGCTCCGGCAGCCGAACTTCACCGACGCGCGCCGTCCGCGCCGCCTCGGTGAGTCGCTCTCCACCGCACTCGACACACGCGCGCGCCTCCATCACGGCCTCGAACGCCGGGCCGATCTTGCGGTCGCGCTTCTTCGCGTACTCGAGCTCGACGAGCGCAGCGACCCCCGCCCACTTGCTCTCGAAGGTGTGCGTCTTCTCGCCGCGGCGCTTGGCGTGCGCCCACTCCACCTCGCGCACCTCTTCACCGGCGCCGTCGTCGATCAGCCGACGCGCGCCAGCGTCGAGTGCGGACCACGGCGTCGCGGGATCGATGCCGTGCGCGGCGAGGAACGCGACGAGGATCGCGTGCGGCCGGCCCTCGGGCTCGAACACGAGTCGCCCCGCGCGCGTCTGCGCGAGGGCGCCGTCGGCGATCGACACCGCGGGATCCAGGACCAGGCGATCCACGTCGCACTGCAGCGTCTGCCCGCGCCCGTCACACGTGGGGCAAGCGCCGAGGGGATCGTTGAACGAGAAGTGCCCCGCCGTCCGATCCGTGACGCGGGCGAACAACAGGCGCAGCGGCGCGTCGACGCCTGCGAAAGTCCCGACCGTCGAACGCGCGTCGGCGTGGGCGTGCGTCGCGCGCACCGCGATCGTCGGGCGCATCCCCGTCGCCTCGTCGAAGTCCGCGGACGAAGTGATCGCGAGGCGCCGCCGCAGGAACGGCGAGAACGACTCGGCGAAGCGCCGTCGCCCCTCCTCCGCGAGCGTGTCGAACACGAGCGAGCTCTTGCCGCTCCCGGAGACCCCGGTCACGACCGTGACCGCGCGGTGCGGGAACTCGACGTCGATCCCGCGGAGGTTGTGCGTGCGCACGCCGCGCAGGTGGAGACTCGATGTCTCGGCGCGACCTCTCGCCGCCCCGTTCTTCGGAGCGCGCGTCTGTGTCGACCACGCGCGCCCGATCGCCGAGCCCGGATCCGCCGCAAGCGCCTCCGGCGTCCCCTCGGCGATCACGCGCCCGCCCTCGGCGCCGCGCCCCGGCCCCAGCTCGATCACACGGTCCGCCGCCGCGATGAACCCGAGGTCGTGGTCCGCCGCGACCACCGTCGCGCCGCGTTCGATCATCGCCTCCAGCGCCGCGACGAAGCGGTCCACGTCGGCCGCGCCCAGCCCGGTGGTCGGTTCGTCGAGCGCGATCAACGTCCCTGCACCGGAGCTCTTCGCCATCTCCTTCGCGAGCTGGAGGCGCTGCGCTTCGCCACCCGACAGGGACGGTGCAGGTTGGCCCAGCGTGAGGTAGCCGAGGCCGATGGTCACCATCGCGTCGAGGTGCCGCGCGACGCGGGGCTCGTCGTCGAACAGCGCGCGCGCCTCGTCGATCGTCGACTCCAGGACGTCCCGGATCGTGTGGCCTCGGTACGTCACCTCGAGCACCGCAGGCGAGAAGCGTCGCCCCTCGCAGCTCGGGCACTGCACCGCGACCGCCGGGAGACTCATCAGGCCGACCATCTCGACCCCGGCGCCCTCGCACCGCGGACAGCGGCCCTCGGGTTTGTTGAACGAGAAGTGCGCCTTCGTGAAGCCGCGCGCTTTCGCGGCTTCGGTTGCGGCGAACCGATCGCGAATCGCGTCGAAGGCCCCCGAGTACGTCGCCGGGTTCGAGCGCGGGCTCCGCCCGATCTCGCCCTGCTCCACCACCAAGACCCGCTCGATCGCCTCGCCGCCCTCGACCCGATTCGCGCGCAGACCGGCCACGAGCTCCCCCATCAACAGGCTCGTCTTGCCCGCGCCCGACAGGCCCGCGATCACGTTGAACGTGCCGACGGTGAACGCGACGTCCATCCCCGCGAGGTGATTCGTGGACGCGCCCCGCACGACGAGCGCGCCCCGCCCTTCGCGGCGCGCGCGCGGGACGAACGATCGTGTCACGCGGTCCCGATCGCGGACGGGGCCGGCATACTCCAATCGACCGCCCGCGTGCCCGGCGCCGGGCCCGATCTCGACCACGTGGTCCGCCGCGCCGCGGAGGATGGGATCGTGCTCGACCACGTAGACCGAGTTGCCGCGATCGCGGAGCGCCTCCAGCAAGCCGACGAGCGCGCGCCGCTCGTCCACGTGCGCACCCGCGCTGGGCTCATCGAACACGTACGTGACGCCCGACAGCTCCGTGCCGAGCTGGTTCGCGAGCCGCAGTCGACGCGACTCCCCCGAACTGAGCGTCGCCGCCGGCCGCGACAACGTCAGGTGCGCGAGCCCGAGCGTCTCCAACCGCGCGGTGCGCGCCTCGATGCGATCGACGATCACGCGCGCTTCGTCGGGCGCGTCGAGGAGCGAAGGCAACGCGCCGACCGTCGCCGCGAACGCATCGTGGATCCCGAGGCCGTTCAGCTTCACCGCCCGCGCGTCTTCGTTCAGGCGCGATCCACCGCACGCCGCACAATCCACTGAAGAGACGAACCGGAGGATGTTCGCGTTGCGCTTCTTCGCGAGCGTCTCCGCGATCACCGGCACGAGCCCGCGGTAGTGACCCATCTCGCGCGGCTTGGCCTTGATGCCCGTCCACTTCATCCGCGACTCGAGCGAGTGCTTCCCGAACGGGACCTCCACGCGATCGCTCCCGAAGAAGATCACCTCGCGCTGCGCGTCCGTGAGCTCGGACCACGGCGTGTCGATGTCGAAGCCGTGCGCGCGGCACACGGTGTCGAGCGCCTCCTGCGTGACCTGCGAGTAGACGATGTAGCCGTTCGGGAGGGTCGGGACGAGCGCGCCGTCGCGCAGCGACTTCGACGCGTCCGCGACGATGCGCGCCGGATCCACGAACTCTTCCTGCCCGAGGCCGCGACACGTCGGGCACGCGCCCTCCGCGTTGAAGCTGAGCAGCGAGCGCGAGATCGGCGGGCCGTCTCGGTCGCGCGAACCGAACCGCGCCCACAACAGGCGCAGCTCGTCGCCGATCTCGCTCAGCGTGCCGACGGTCGACCGCGGGTTGTTCGTCGCCGCGCGCTGGTCGATCGCGATGGTCGCGCGCACGCCGTCGATCGAATCTACCGGCGGGCGCACTGCGCGCCCGAGGAGGCGGCGGGTGTGGAGCGACAACGTCGCGAGGAAGCGGCGCTCACCCTCGCGGAAGATCGTATCGAACGCGAGCGACGACTTCCCGGAGCCCGAGACTCCGGTGAAGACGACGAGCTGGTCGTGGGGGAGATCGAGGTCGATCCCCGTCAGGTTGTTCGCGCGGGCGCCGCGGATCCGGAGCACGAATCGACTACTGCAGCGCGCTCATCGCGTGGAAGCCGCTGTCCACGTAGATCACTTCGCCGGTGATCGCGCGCGACAGCGGCGAGCACAGGAAGACGGTCGCGTCGGCGACGTCCTCGGCGGTGATCGGCCGCCGCAGCGGCGAGTGCTCCGCGGTCTTCTCGATCATCTGGTTCACATCGCCGATCGAGCGCGCCGCGCGCGACGCGTACGGTCCGGGCGACAGCAGGTTCATCCGCACGCCCTGCTCACCGACCCACCACGACAGCGTGCGCGCGTCGCACTCGAGCGCGGCCTTCGCGGTCGCCATGCCGCCGCCGTAGCCCGGCGTGACCCGCTGCGACGCGAGGTACGTGAGGCCGACGACGCTCGCGTCGCGCCCCTGCATGAGCGGGAGCGCGGCGCGCGTCATCGCGACGAGCGAGTAGCTGCTGATGCTCATCGCGGTGAGGTACGCCGCGCGGCTCGTGTTCAGGTGTGAGTTCTGAATCTCCGGCGAGAACGCGACGGAGTGGATCAGGATGTCGATACCCGCGCCGTTCGTGAGCTCGGAGAACTTCGCGATCGCGCCCGCGATCGAGACATCTTCTTCCCGGTAGCCTTTGACGTTCTTCTTGTCCTCCGGGATGTCCTCGGCGGTGTCGTACTCGACGTCGCACCCGAAGAGCGCGGCCGGCTTCAGCTCGCCTTCGACCCCGTACGGGAGCTGCCGCGACTCGGTGTACTTGTCGCGCTCGAGGAAGCGCTGGACGATCCCGACCACGCGCGGGTGGCAAGCGAGGTAGACCTCGGCGCCGGCGGCCTGGAGGGACTTCGCGATGTGCCAGGCGAAGCCGACGTCGTCGGCGACACCCGTCAGGAAGGCGCGTTTACCGGTGAGGTCGATGGACAGCATCGCGAGCGTCCATACCGGTCGCCGAGCGACGAAAGCAAGGCTCGGCTCGCGCTGCGATTCAGGGGACGAACTGGGCCACGTAGGCGAGGAGGAACGCGCCGAGGGCGACGGCGGACATTCCGACGAGCGCGACGGCTTCGAGACGCGCGAGGGGGCGGGCGACGCTTTCGTTCGTGTTCACATCACGGGTACGCGCCGGACCGCCGCGCGGATCCGAAGTCGAGCCCCATTCGGCGGTAGAGATCCGCGAGGAGCCACAGCGGGCCGATCAGGAGGAACTGCAAATCCTCGAAAAACGACGGCTTCTTGCCCTCGATCTTGTGGCCGACGAACTGCCCGACCCACGCGGCGACGAACACGCCGACCGACAGCGCCCATAGGGGGATGCTCCACGTGGCCATCTCGGCGACGAGCGCGAGCATCGCGCCCGCGATCCCGATCATCCCGAGCGCGAGGCGCGGCGACAGGACGAAGTAGTACGCGATCGCCAGCGCCGACCCGATGGTCCCGAGGTGCAACCAACGCGTGGTGCCCGGGATCGGCAGCGCGCAGGCCATACCGAGCAGGCTCACCATGATCAGCGGGATGCAGATCCAGTGGATCGTCTTGTTGGTCGGGTTCTGGTGGCTCTCCCCGTACTGATCGAGCCAGGTGTCGAGGCGCTTCATGGAGGCCATCGTGGCCCGATCGGACGCGTCCCGTCGATTGACCGTTTGGCCCAGACCCCATAAGCGACGCGTTACCCATGCGGAACGTCCTCGCTTCGGCCCTCTTGGCGCTGACCGCGTGCGCCGCGACCCGGGCCAGCCCGGAGCAGCTGGTGGCCCGGGCGAGCTTCGACCTCGAGTGCGACGCCGCCGAGCTCGAGGTGGTCCCGATCGACGACAAGACGCGGGGCGTCAAAGGGTGCGGCAAGCGGGCGACCTACGTCAGCACCTGCGAGACCGGCGCGAACCGGTACGGGACCTACCAGCACGACTGCACGTGGGTCATGAACGCGCGCAACGGCGAACCGTCGGCGTCCGGAGCGGGGAAGTAGCGATGGTCTCGATCGTCAGCACCGTCCGCGACATCCAGCGCCTCCGCGAGATCCTGACCGTGCTCGTCCGCCACGGCTTCGGCGAGGTCGTCCAGCGAACCGGCCTCGGCCGCCTCGCCGGGCGCGCGACGGAGTCCGACTCCACCGAGGACCTCGCGGAGGCCAAGGCGCTCGTCTCCCCGGAGGCGCCGCCGCTCAAGCGCATCGGGTTCGGGGAGCGGCTCAAGCTCGTGCTCCAGGACCTCGGGCCGAGCTTCGTGAAGCTGGGGCAGATCCTCTCCACGCGCCCCGACGTGATCCCGGAGGACGTCGTCCGCGCACTCGAGCAGCTTCAGGATCGTGTGACGCCGCTGCCGTTCGAGGACCTCGAAGCGCAGATCATCTCGGAGCTCGACGCGCCGATCGACGAGGTCTTCGAAGAGCTCGACCGCACGCCGCTCGCGAGCGCATCGATCGCGCAGGTCCACCGCGCTAAGCTCAGGACCGAGGACGGCCCGATCGAAGTCGTCCTCAAAATCCAGCGGCCCGGGATCAAGAACACGATCGAGCGCGACCTCGATCTCCTCTACCTCCTCGCGAAGGCGCTCGAGCGCAGCATCCCCGAGGCGCGGATCTACTCGCCGGTGGGGATGGTCGCGGAGTTCGACCGCGCGATCACCGCGGAGCTCGACTTCACGCGCGAGGCCGACAACGCCGACCGCTTCGCCCGCGCGTTCGCGGAAGATCCCACGGCGCGCTTCCCGGCGGTGTACCGCGAAGCGAGCGGGAAGCGCCTCCTCACGATGGAGTTCCTGCGCGGGATGCACGTGACCGACGCGCTCGCGGCCGGTTACTCGGGCGAGAAGCTCGCGAAGAACACGCTGCAGATCGTGTTCAAGCAGATCTTCGAGGACGGCTTCTTCCACGGCGACCCCCACCCCGGGAACCTGATGATCATGGGCGCCCCCGAGGAGCCCGTGCTCGGGATGATCGACCTCGGCCTGGTCGGCCGCCTGTCGCCGCAGATGCGCGACAAGACGGTGAACCTGTTGCTGGCCGCCGTGCAGCAGGACTCCCAGGGCGTGGCGGACGCGCTGTACGCGATCGGCACGCCGACCAAGCGCATCGACCGCGCGAAGTACGAAGCGGAGGTGACGTTCCTCGCGGAGCGCTACCTCGGTAAGCCGCTCAAGGAGATCGAGGTGTCGCTGTTGATCCGCGACATCGTGCAGGGCGCGATCAAGTACGGCCTCGAGATCCCGCCGGAGTTCTTGATGCTCGGGCGGACGCTGATGACGATCGAAGGCGTCGGCAAACAGATCCACCCCGAGCTCGACGTCTTCTCCGAGATCCGCCCGTTCTTCGTCGACCTCGTGAAGCAGCGCTACAGCCCGGAGCGCCTGTCGACCGATCTCTTCAAGACGGTCTCGCGCTTCTCGGAGACCGCGGGGCACCTGCCCACGAAGGTCGACGAGATCTTCGACGACCTGTTGCGCGGCTCGCTCGTGGTGAACGCGCGCGATCCCGAGATGCCCGCGATCACCGACCTCCTCGGCCGCCGCATCTTCTCGGGGCTCACGGTCGCCGCGCTGATCGGCGGCGGCAGCCTCCTCGTCGCGAGCGGCGCGGGCGAGGTGCCGGGATACATCATGCTGTGTACGGCCGGGGTCTGGTTGATCGGCCACGGGCTGCGCGCGGCGTTGGCGTCACGGAAACTCTAACGCAGCGCGATCAGGAACCGCACTCCATGCTGACACACTCGGTGTAGCCGCACACCGATTGGATCTCGCAGCAGGCCTCGCATTTTGCGCCTTGGTCGGAGCAACCGCAGCCTCCGGGGCCACTGTCCGGCGCCGGGCCTCCGTCCCGCGGAGCCAGGCCACCATCGCGCTCCGGTTCTCCGCCGTCGGCGCTCTCGGTGACGCCGGCGTCACGGGCGCTCGTCGTGTTCGGGTAGGCGACGCAGCCGATGCTGAAGTGCGAGACCTGTGCAGTACCGACGCCGTTGGCGATCTGGGCGTTCGCGACGGCCGACAGGATCGTCGGGGCGTCCTCGCCCGTGTAGTAGAAGCCGAGCGGCTGCGTGCCGGCCCCGATGTACGGAATGCGCAGCGTGACCGGGACAGCGAACTCAGTGCCCGACGGCTTGAACTCGAAGACCGTGCTCACCGGAGTGAGATCGTTGCCGGCCGGCAGCGTCGTCTTCGAGAGCGTCATCGTGATCGTCGAGGACAGCGCGCCGGCTGGGACCTCGATCTGGACGCCATCGAGCGACGTAAAGACGGCCCCGGAGGGCCCCACCACGAACTGCTCCGGCTGCGACGGATTTCCGCCGTCCCGCTCGCGCTCGCCGGAGCACGCGACAGCCGCGAGGAGGAGGAGGGCGACGGGGCGCGAACGCACGTTCATGGTGCGCCGTCCTACGTCAGGGTTGGTCAGATCTACCCCGTGACCCGGTAGAGCTCCGGGTCGTACATCCGGATCCGCCGCACGATCTCCGTCTCGTCGTCGGTCAGCGCGAGGAGCTCCTTGAACAGGTGTCCGTCGGCGAGCTTCTCGAGCAACGGCCAGACCGGGCGCGTCCGCGTCCAGTGTTCGCGGCCGAACAGGATCATCGGCGAGACCAGACCCGTCGTGCCGTAGTGATTCTGCGTGACGTCCTGGAAGATCTCCTGCGTGGTCCCCGCGCTCCCCGGCGCGTAGACCACGCCGTGCGACGCGATCGACAGGAGCCCGTCCTCGCGCACACTGTTCGCGAAGTACTTCGCGATCCTCGTCGCGAAGATCGCCGGCGGCTCGTGCCCGTACAGCCACGTGGGGACGCCGACGCTCAGCGCCTCCGCCTCGCGTCCGGCCGGGATCGGGTAGCGGTCGCGCACGCGCCACGCGCGGTGGAGCCAATCCGGATCGGCGTACTCCTTCCCGGGGGACGCGCCCTTCGGGCGAGGCGCGAGCAACGTGATCGCCTCGTCGAGCTCGCGGTCGTCGCGCGGCGCGAAGTACGCGCCGAGGTGCGTCGCCTCCATCGCTCCGGGGCCGCCGCCGCTGACGAGGAGGAAGCCGTGCCGCGTCAGCGCGCGCGACACCCGCGCCACGCCCGCGTACATCGGGTGGCCGCGCTCCATGCCGTGCCCGCCCATGATCGCGACGACCGCGCGGCCCTCGATCGTCTCTTCGAGCGCGTCCGTGATCGAGTGATCGTGCAGGCGGCGCGCGAGCGAGACGAGGATGGAGGGCGTCCGCTCGCGACCGTGGCGTTCGTACTCTTCGAACACACGGTAGTCGAACGTCGCCGCGTACCCGCGCGGGTCCCCCGGATCGAAGCCTTCGAACAACTCGTCCGGCGTGTAGAGGTGCGCGCGGTGGGTCGGGAACGCGAAGTCGTCGATCGCGCTGAACCACAGCGCGCCCTGCTTCACCACGGCGCCCGCGAGATCGCGCGACGCGCGACACCCGAGGAAGACCGTGCCGTCGAGGTTCGCCGTGACGAGCGGCGCCGCGAACGGCTCGACGTCGAGGGACTGCACCGCCACGGGATCGCGCGCGCCCCCGTCGAGCCAGGCCTTCAGCGTCGAAGCGTCGTCGATCTCGCGCACCGCGCGCGCACCGTAGGAGACGAGCGCGGCGACGACAAGCGGGCCCGGTTCACGGACACGCGTCCAACTCGCCGCCGGCGGCCGGCACCACCGGCGGACCACCCGCGGCGAGCGACTCCAAGAAGCAGCGGTACTGGTACTTCGGGGCCTCGAGCTGGAAGACGACCTCGTGCCCGTCCTCGATGGGATCCTGGGCGTGCTGGACGACGACGACCGTGCGGTCGCCGCGGTTGTCCGAAGCCGGCAGGTCGATCGCGCCGCGCCCGGAGAACGGCAACACCTCCGTGAGCGTGGGCTCGAGCGCGGGCCCGGCGGCGTCCGCGCCCAAGGCGAGCGAGAGCGCGTTCGCGATCGGCGGGAGGATGTACGTGTCCTCGATGCCCTGGAACATCAGCACGTCCGACGTGATGTGCCCCGCGTAGATCGGCGGGTCCGCGGCCTCACCGGCCCACTGCACGAGCGACAACACCGGATCCGCGCGCGACAACGACGCGCCCGCGTCGCCGTACTCGAGGAGCAGCTCCGCGAGCGGCTTCGTGGGGAGCGGGCGCTGCTTGAGCAGGATGTTCTCGATCCACGATCCACCCGCGCCACTCAGGATCGCCGCTTCGAACCGCGGCGTGGCGGCGAGCGCGAGCGGCGCGATGGTCGCGCCCATCGAGTGACCGAACAGCGAGACGTGGTCGTCGTCGAAGCGCGCGTCGATCGAGGCACCCCCGCACGTCGAGGTGATCGTGAGCGAGTCGAGCATGTGCCGCACCAAAACGATCTCGAGCGCCGACTGCCGCAGGTTGTCGCGCAGCGCGACCATGTTCTCGAAGTTGAAGACCAACAGCTGCTCGTCGGAGCCCCGCGGGTTGCGGAACGGTCCGCCGTGCGGGCCATCGACGCTGATCCCCGCGTAGCCCGCGCGCGCGAAGTTCCGCGCCGGCCCACTGCCGGCCTCGATCGCGGGCCCGCCCTCCACTGCGCGCACACCGCGGTCGATCAGCGGACGATCGCCACCGCCGCCGGTGCGGATGAACACCACGCCGGGGTAGCCGCCCGCGGGCATCGGCGCGCGCGGCAACGTCACGAACACGCGCGCGTCGGTGCGGCGTTGTTCGACCAACGCTCCACCCTCGTCGAACACCCAACCGCCGTCGGTGCGGTACGGCGGCTCTCCCGCCTGGTACACCGGCATCGACGTGCGCCCCTCGAAGACGCAGAAGTCGTCGTACGTCTCGATCAACGCGAGGTCCTCGATCGTCGGGACGCCCCGCGCGAGCGACGACTCCACCGCCGCCAACATCTCGGCCGCGGGATCGGCGGTGCGATAGACCGCGAGCGCCGCGACGCGATCCTCGCCCAACGCGGCCTCGACCGCCTCCGCCGCGCGCGCGTAGTCGTCCATCGCTGCCTCTTCGAGCCCGTCGGGGCGAACGCCTTCGAGGATGGCGACGGTGTCCGCCGCGACGCCCGCGAACGCATCGCGCGTCACCACCGCGACGTGGAGCGCGCCCGCACGGAGCGGCACGCCTTGGAGCGGCACGAGCGACAACAGGTTTGGCGCGCCGTGCGGCCCGCCGTCGGCGTGGAACTCGACGTACAGCGGGATCCGCGCGTCGAGATCGTCGACCGGCGCGAGGAACACCGACGCTCCGGCTTCGACGGACTCCGCGAGCGTAGGCAGCGCGGCGGGCTCGGCGGTGGTCGTGAAGAAGACGCCGGACGTTCGCCCGAAGCCGCCGCTCGCGTTCGCGGCGATCGTGCGGATGGTCTGTACCAGCTCCACGCGGCGCGGGTTCGGCAGGCCCGAGAGATCGATGTGTGACGTGCGGTCGCGGTGCGCGCTCGGGAACGGCGCGGCGTAGAAGCCGTCGCCGTCGAAGTCGACTTCGACGCGCGGCCCCTCGATCTCGCTCGGCCCGCCGCACGCGGCGAGCGCGAGGAGCAGGATCAGTCGACGTTCTTGGGCGGCGGGAACGCGCACGCCTTCACCCGTCCTCCGGCCGCGAGGGGGCCCGAGACCTGGAACGTCTCGCTGCTCGAGAAGTCCTCGACGAGGCCGAGGTGGCCGTCGGCGCGAATCACCACGAGCGTGTCGTCCTCGTCCCAACACCACAGCGGCTCGAGGTTGAACGACTCGTTGACGATCGAAGTGATCACCGCGGTCGTGGTCGGCGTCGCGGTCGTGAGGTCCGTGAGGTACAGCTCGACCGGGTCGTCGCCGACCATGTGGATCATCCGGTCCTCCGACGGCGAGAGCTCGAGGAGCCCACGCGGGAAGAACGGGTGGATCGGCCCGAGGTCGATCGGCGGCGTGCCCGGCGTGGGCGGGAGCTCGACCAACTTCACGCGACGCTCGCCGTTGTCGTAGCGCGTGTAGAGAATCGCGGTGTCGCCGCGGATGAAGCGCTCGTGGTCGACGCTCAGCGTGTTGTCCGTGACCGGCACATTGATGCGCGTGCCGCTCGGCCCGTTGATACCGGTGACGTACAGGTCGTAGCGCGACGCGATGTCGTAGTCGGCCGCGTAGACGATCGCCGTCCCCGTGCGGCTCCACTCGAACCGATCCACGCCGCGCGAGCCCTTCGGGAACGGCGCGGTCAACCGCACCGGCGTGATCGGCACCGTCTGGGTCGTGTCCACGACGTACAGGTCCGTCACGTTGTCGGTGTCGAGGTCCGCCATGAACGCGAAGTAGTCCCCCGACGGCGCGAACTTGATCGTGCCGAGGCCGATGACGTCCGCGTCGACCGGGAACGGCGCGAGCAGGCGCTCCGCCGGGCCGGGCACGTTGCCCGTGAAGGTCACGCGGTACAGCTCGAAGAGGCGCAGCGCGGTCTCGTCCGCGGAGAAGACGAGCTGCGTGCCGTCCGACGACCACGCCGCGCTCCCCGAGAAGCCGAGGTTCGCGCCGGGGTGGAGCCGGGTGCTCGCGAACGGGACGACGTCGAGATCCACGAACCACAAATCGCGATCGTTCGCCGAGACGATGATGTCCTGGAACGCTACCCCCGTCCCCGACGGCGACCAGAACGTGGTGCCGTAGGAGCCCACCGAGATCTGCGTCGGCGTCGCGCCGGCCTGCAGGCGCACCACGTGGCGCTTCGAACCGAAGTCCGGCGGCACCGCCTGCGAGAACGTGAGCCACTGACCGCCAGGTCCGATGTCGGCGTCGTACACCTCGACGTCGGTGGTCGTGTTGCTCAGCTTCGAGACCGCGCCCGCCTTCGGGTCGGAGGCGAGGTACAGCTCGATGACGTCGTACGTGTCCTGCTGCGCGCGGTAGACGATCTGCCGATCCGGCGTCCACTGGAACGAATCCACGCCCGCGAACGTCGGTTCGCCCTTCCCGCCCGTGTACGGGCCGCCGGCGAGCTGCGGCGTCACGCGGTAGCGCGTCGTCGAAGACTCGGTGAGGTAGAGCTCCGCGAGGAGCGGCTCGTTGACACCGGCCGTGTACGCGACCTCGATCTCCACCACGCGCGGTCCGCCGTCACGCTCGGGGCCCCCGTCCCGGACGACGCCGCCGTCGCGTTCGCCGCCGTCCCGGTCGACGCCGCCGTCCCGATCGGGCCCGGCGTCGCGATCCGTCTCCTCTTCGCCGGCGTCCCGCTCGCGGCCCGCGTCGCGGAAGCCGGCGTCGGTGCGCATCGGGTCGGGTTCGACGGGGTCGGCGCACGCGGCGAGCGCGGCGAGCGCGAGCGGAGCGATGAACGAGGCAGAGCGGGAGCGGAGCACAGGTCTTCGTCGCGCCGAACCGGCTCCGACGTCAAGTCGGACGCGCCCGCGAGGGCGGTCAGTGGTCGAACTTCAGCTCGCGGTTCTTGCGGACGAAGCCGAGATAGAACGCCACGCGGTGGTCGCTGACGTAGTCGACGGCGTCGATCCCGTGGCCGCTCACCCAGCCCTTCACCAGGCCGTTGAAGCGATCCG
>JAUHYN010001125.1 GCA_030426505.1 bacterium
TCGTCACCACGTGGACGCGACCGTCACGCACGGCCGGCACCGAGGTCCACGCTTTCCACGGCGGGTCCTCCGTCGGCACCTCGGTCGCGTCGATGATCACATCGGGCGCCGACTCGAGGACGTGCTCGATCGAGTAGGTCGGGTACTCCGAGCCCACCTTCGCGACGTTCTCTCCGCCCGCGACCTCGATGATCCGATCCACGAAGCTCCCCGGGCCCCCCACGACCAACGGGTTGTACGCGTAGATCACCAGCGTCTTCGTGCGCGCTCGACCGGCGTGCGCGCGCTCCAACGCCCGCACCGTCGCGGTGAGCTCGGCCAACAGCTTCGTCGCGCGCTTCGCGGCCTCGCCGCCGAAGACCCGCCCGACCGCGTCCGTCGCCCAGAAGATGTCCGCGAACGTGTTGCCCGGGACGACGTAGACCGGGACCTTCAGCTTCGCGACCCGCTCGAGGTGCGTGCGGTTCCCGGCGTTCGCGACGGCGATGACCAGGTCCGGCTTCAGCGCCACGATCGCCTCCACGTTCGGATCGAGGAACCCACCGACCTTGGGGAGCGCCTTCACCGACTCCGGGTAGTCGTCGTACCGCGACACGCCGACGATGCGCTCCCCCTCGCCCAACGCGTACAGCAGCTCGGTGACCGCCGGGGCCACCGTGACCACGCGCTCGATCTTCTTCGGGCGCGCCTTCGACAGCCACTGCGGCTTCACGCTCGGCGGGACGGACGTGGGCGCGGCGATGGAGAGGAGCAGGAGCGTGATCACGGACCGAGGAGCTTTCTGAGTTCGACCGGCGTGACGCGCGCCGCGAGCCCGGAGAGCGCGTACAGGTCCGGGCCCACGAAGTCGACCCCGCGGCGGCCGGGGCGCGGCGCGACGATCTGCAACCCGTCGAAGACCGGCGCCCCCGCCCCGACGACGATCGGCGCGTAGAACGGCGGCGGGTTCTTCGTCCGCGTGGTGGCGTCGACGAAGATCAGCTGGTCGTCGTTGAAGAGCGGCGCGGCGATCAGTCCGCCGCCGAGATCGACGAGCCGGAAGACGCTGTTCACCACGCCCTGGTCGCCGATGTCGATCAGGACCGTCGAGCGGTCCTCGAGATCCACCGCATGGATCCGCGCGCGCGCGAGCGACGCGACCCACATGCGGTCACCCGCGAACAAGACGGAGGTCGGACCGAAGTCGCCGAACGTGTAGCGTTCGGTGAAGGCGCCGGTCGCGGGATCGAAGAAGTCGACCGCGCCCTCCGTCGTGAGGCGCACCGTGCCGTCGGACTGATCGATGACACCGCTCGAGACCGCGGCGATGCGCCCGTCCGGCGTGACGCGGAGTTCCTGCGTGTTCATCGTCGGGACCACGTGCGTCGCGATCGGCGCGCCGAGGTCCGTGAGATCCCAGACCGCGAGCACCGCCGGCACGTACACCGGATCGAGCGCCGGCGTGCTGCCGCGGACGAAGCCCGAGTAGCCGACGTACACGCGCCCGTCGTGGACGAGCACCGGCTGCGGCGCCTGCGGCGTGACGCGCGTGATGGTGGTCTCGTCCGTCCCGTCGCCGTCGAGGTCGAACGGGCGCGCGAGCGTGAACGGGGTGTCGAGATCGACGGGCCCCGCGACGAGCGTGTGGACGATCGACTCGCTCGCCAGATCGATCACGTACACGCGGTTCTGCTTCTGCGCGGTCACCGCGAAGCGCGCGCCGGAGTCGTCCCACGGCGCGACGAACCACGGGGCCGCCACCTCGTCCATCACGCGCGGCAGGCGGACGCCGGGGAGGTCGTCCGAGAGGCCCTCCGCGAGATCAAACGCGCTCACGGCGTGATCGCCCGAGCGCACGACGATCGCGCGCGCGCCGTCCGGTCCGTCCGCGACGAGGAGGTCGTTCGGCTGATCTCCGGTCCCACCCACGGCGGGGTGGACCGCGGCCTCGCGCGCGTCGCGCGGCGTGCGGACGGTGAACGGGATCGTCACGCCGTCGATGCGCACTTCGACGGTCGGCGCGCCCGACACCTCGAGCGCGACGCGTCCGTTCGCGTCGCCGGTGACCTCGACGCCGTCCACCTCGATCGTGCGCCCCGGCGCGACCGCGCCGTCGTAGCTCCCGAAGCGCGCGGGGCCGTTGGGTTCGAACACCGCGTACATGCGTTCGAGCCGCACGCCCTCGAGGTCCGGGATCTCACCTTCGACGGCCGGACCGTCCGATCCCGAGCAGCCCACACACGCGAGGACGAGGAGTGCCGACGCGCGCCGCATCCCGGACAACCTAGGACACGGGGCGAGAGGCGTCGACGCCTATTCGTGGACCCACCGCAACGTCACGAACGCCGTGCGCCCCGGCAGCGGGTAGCGGTTCACGGTCTGCAGCGTCTTCGTGTCGAGGAGGTTCTCGACGTTGGCCGAGAGCGACCAGTCGTCGAGTGCAGCGACGGTCACGCCGGCGTCCCACCTGAAATACGCGCGCACGATGTTGTCGTCGGAAGGCACGAGGCGCGTGAACGTCCGCGAGAAACCACGCAGCGCAGAACGTGCCGTGACCCCCCAGCGCGACGCCGACACCTCGCCCGCGTACGCGAGGACCGGCTGCGTCGGCAGGCGCGCCCCCGTCTCGGCGAGGCGCGACCACAACAGGCTCGACGACGCGACCGCCGCCACCTCGAAGCCGCCGAGCTCGACCGTCTCCCCGACCTCGATCTCGACCCCCACCGCGGTGGCGTCGCCGACGTTCTCCGGGCGCACCACGAACGCGTTGCGATTGAGGTAGAGGATCGTGTCCTCGATCCGCCGCACGAAGCCCGCCGCCACGATCCGCACCGCGCGCTCCAGCCTCAGCGACAGCTCGACCTCCCACGCGGTCTCCGCGATCAGATCCGGGTTGCCGACGAAGCCCACCTCGGGCGGGTGATACAGCTCGTCGAGCGCGGGTGTCCGCAGCGCGCGCCCCGCGCCGAGTCGGAGCGACAGCCCGGTCGTCGCCGTCCACACCGCGCCGATGCGCGGGAGCAGATAGAAGCCGCGCGGCCCCACGTGCGCCGCGCGCGCGCCACCGTGGACGACGACGTCGCCGAGCTCGATCTCGTCGGTGATCGCGAGCG
>JAUHYN010000052.1 GCA_030426505.1 bacterium
CGCCCTTGCCCGCGATCTCGGGCGCCCCCGCGATCATGCCCTCGGTCCGCACGAAGACCACCGGGCGCGGCTCCTCGAGCGGCGTCCCGTCCAGCGTGGTCACCGTGACCTCCACCGACGTCTCGACGAAATCGTCCCGCACCGTGGGCCCGTCGATGCGATCGATCTGGATCGCGACCGCCGAGAGCCGGAACTTCCACGAGCGCGTCAGCACCCGCTTGCCGTCCGCCCCCACGATCTCCACCGCGAGCAGGTCCCCGCCCGAGATCCGCGTGGTGCTCCCCTCCACGCGGTCGCCGTTCTTCGTCCACCGGACGTCCACGCCGCCGACCAGAGGCAGCGTCACCGACGTAGGCTTCGACAGCGGCAACGAGCCCCCCGCGACCGGCAACTTCGCGCCGTCCGCGTCCTCGGGCGGCTTCATCACGATCACGTGCTGCTGCCCGCTCGGCTGGCCCAGGATCTCGCGCTCGTCGAACGTGCTCACCCGCGCGCGGTACGCCCCCTCGCCCACGCCCTCGAGCGTCAGCGCGTTCGCGTCCGTGTACTCCATCCGCGACGGGCGCTCGAAGTCAGCGTCCGCGTGTTTCGTGACGTCGACCATCGCGCCGCTCGCGCCGGCCGCCGGTTTCCACGCGAGCGTCACCGGGTCCCCGCTCCACGCGAGCACCGGCGCGTCGGGATCCCAGGTCGGCCCCGGCATCAGCGGCGTCGGCTCCTCGGGGGCCTCGCCGTTCTTCACCCGTGTGCCGTAGCCGCGATCGACGTCGACCTTCTGCCCCTGCGCCGCGACCTCGGCCTTGCCGTCGTAGACCGAGTACGTGGTGCGCTTGCGATCCTCGCGGTGCTCCACGCGAACGCCGTCGCGCGACTCCACCCACGCCTGCGCCGCGGGCGTCTCCACGAGCACGGGCGTGCCTTCCTTCTTCTTGAGCCGCGTGAAGATCGCACCCTCTTCGAGCAGCACGTCGCGCGTCCGCGGCCGCTGGTTCTGCTGCGCCTGCGTGCGCCCGTAGATCACCACGAGCGCCTCCGGCCCGAGGTAGATCCGGTGCCCGGACGTGAACGTCACCTCGCCCGCCGACTGCCCGCGCGTGCGCACGCGGAACAGCTTGTCGAGCGCCTGCCTCAGCTCCGCCGCGCCCCACTCGGTCTGCGGCTTCTTCGACTCCACCGTCTGGAAGATCCAACTCACCCACGCGAGCGGGTTCCGCACGCCGACCCAGAGCTCCACGCGACGATTCATCTCGTCCGCTTCCTTCGTGGTCTCCGTCGACAGCGGCTCCGAGAAGCCCGCGCCGATCGTCGTCATACGCGACGCCGGGATCCCGCGCTTCACGAGCGCGCCCTTCACGACCTCCGCACGCTTGCGCGACAGCGTCCGGTTGCCGGCCGCGCTCCCGTGACGGTCCGTGTGGCCGACGATCAGGAGCCGCTCCGTGCCGCGACGCTCGAGCGTCTTCACGACGCGATCCATGATGCGCTCCGACTCGGGCGTCATCGCGCTGCTGCCCGAGACGAAACGCACGACGCCGTCTGCGAGACGCGACAGCTCGTCGTCGTCCTGGGCGAGCGCCGGTGAACTCCACGCGAGCGCGAGCCCGATGACCCACGCCGTCCGTCGACTGTACCTTCCCATCAGCTCGCCCCCTCCATCCCATTGACGTCACGCGCGTTCAACACAAAGACACGCTGAGCGGCCGTCGTCTGACTCGGCCGCTCCTCGATCCGAGCTCCCGCCCGGTCCCCCAGCGCCGCGCGGGTCGCCGGGTCCATCACCACCGTCCCCGGAGCGGCCTCGCGCTCCAGCGCGGCGGCCCGCTCCACCAGATCGCCCGCCACCGAGATCTCCTGCTGAGAATCGGCCGACGCCGAGAGGATGCCCTCGCCGGACACCAGCCCCACCGACGCCGACAACGCCGCCGAGAACCGCTCGGCGATCGCCTCCGCGTCCCGCGCGACCGCGAGGGCCGCGTCGAGCGCCGCCCGGGCCCGCGCGGAGGGGTCGGCGCCGAGGAAGACGCCGATCACCGCGTCCCCGGAGTAGCGGTCCAACCGCCCGCCCTGGCGCTCGATCGACGCGCAGGCCGCGGCGAAGAAGTCCGAGAGCATCGTCAGCAAGTGTTCCTGCGCGACCAAATCGACCAGCGGCTCGGCGCCCTTCAGATCCGCGTACACCACGCTGACCGTCGCGCGCTCCCCCCGCTCCGACGTGAGCTCCGCCGCGAACACCTCGTGCAGCGCCGAAGGCGGCAGATAGCGGCTCAGCCGAAGCCTCAGGTTCGTGGTCGCGCGCTCCTCGTCGCGGTGACGCGCGAGCTCCGACAACACGTCGTTGAACGCGTCCGCGAGCTGCCCGACCTCCCGGTAGCCCGTCGCCGCGATCGGATCGAAGAATCCGCGCCGCGCCGAATCCCGAACCGCCTTCGCCAAGCGACGTACCGGCTCGCTCAGGAATCGCGCGAGCAACAGGCCCAAGAGCCCCGCCGCGAGCGCCGCAACGACCGCGAGCGCGAGGACCCGCTTCTTCACCGCGCCGATCGACGCGAGCGCGACCGCCTCCGGGCGCGACGTCCCGATCACCCACCCGACCGACGGCGCCGACAACACCGTCCCCAGGCGGATGTCGCCCTCCTCCGCGGCGTAGCGCATCGACCGCCCGAGCTCGACCGTGGTCATCCCGTCCGGCGCGCCGAAGCCCTCGATCTGGGCGAACGGCGATCCCGCCTCGAGGACGCGGTGTATGCGGCTGGCATTCGAAGCCGCGAGGCAGCGCCGCTCGCCGTCCACGATCACGACCTCGCCGGCCTCGAGGTGACGCGCCACGAGGGCCTCGGCGATCGCGTCGAGCCTCGCGAGATCGAACCGCGTCACGAGGTAGCCCATCGTCTCCGCGTCGCGCGCCCACCGCACGGCGACGCGCACCGTGCGCTGCTCCCGGACCGGTCCCACCGCGAGGCCACGCTTCGCGCGCTCACGTGTGGCCGGGTCGAGAGCGCTCCGATCCACCGTCACCTCCTCGGTCGCGAGCACGGTGTCCACGCTCCCGTCCGGTGCGTGGATCGCGAGGTACGGGAGCCGACGGCTCGCCACCAGCGCCTGCAGCATCGTCTTGCGCGCCGCGAACGGGACATCGTCGGTGTCGAGGATGCGCTCCGCCTGATCGAGCACGAAGTGGGTCTCGTCGAACGCCGCGAGGAGCTCCGTACGCATCTGCTCCGCGACCGCGAGGTGCAGCTGTTCGGCGTCGAGCGTGAGCGCCTCGCGATTCACGCCGATCAACACGAAGCCGAGCACCAGCGCCGGGACGACCGCGACCAAGAGGTGCGATCCGATCGTCGACAACAAAAGCCTCGTCTTCGGGCGCTTCATGTCGCGGACAAGGCGTACCACGCCGCGAAGCCGAGCCCCGCAGCGAATGCCAAGACCAGCACGAACCACACCGTCGACCCGATGTCACGGTCCGACTCCGTCACCGTCCCGCCGGGCCCGTGGCCGACGTCGTCGGTGACTCCGCTCGCCTTATCGAGCGCCAACCGCGCCGCTCGCGCGCGCGCCCACTCGATCCGACGCGAAGCGATCTGCTGCGTGTCGACCGACCCGCCGCCGGTCGGTGCGTCGGAGTAGACGCCCGAGAGGAACGCCTCGACCGCCGCGCCGAACTCGAGCGCGGTGAGGTAGCGGTGCGACGGCTCGGACGCGATCGCCTTCATCACGATCTGCTCGAGCGCCGCCGCGCGCTTCGGATCGAGCCCGAAGTCCCAGTGGTCGAACGTCACAGGATCCGGAGGACGCGTCGCGATCGCGAACATCACGTGGGCCGCGGTGTCGCCGCTCCACGGGAAGCGATTCGAGAGCATCCGATACAGCACCACGCCGAGCGCGAACACGTCCGCGCGGTGGTCGACCGTCCCCGACGACAGCTGCTCGGGCGACATGTAGTGCGGCGTCCCCATCAACATCCCGGTCTGCGTGAGCCGGTGATCGCGGAGCAACGCGATGCCGAAGTCGAGCAGCCGCACGCCGCCCTCCTTCGTGATGAAGACGTTCGAAGGCTTCACGTCGCGGTGGACGAGCTCCATCTCGTGGACGTGGTGGAGCGCCGCCGCGACGCGCACGATCACGGAGAGTCGCGCCTCGAGATCGAACGACGCGTCGTACATGACGGTCTCGAGCTCGAACCCCTCGAGGAGGTCCATCGTCATCCACGCGCGGCCATCCTCCACGCCGTGGTCGAGGACGCGAACGATGTCTTGGTGGTGGAGCTTCTCCCCGACCGCGGCCTCGCGCAGGAACCGCTCGAACAGCGAGGGGTCGGCGCTGCGTTCCAGCACCTTCAGCGCGACGCGCTCGCTCGTCGCCTCGGACTCGGCGAGGTACACCACGCCCATGCCCCCGCGACCGAGCTCCCGGAGGACGCGGTAGGCGCCGAATCGTCTCGCCTCCGTCGCGGCCGCGTCGCTACTCGATCGCGGCGCGCACCTTCGCGAGCTCGCCCTCGACGTAGCTGCGAATCTCGGTCAGGCGCGGCTCGGTGTCCGCCTCGAAGCGCAGCACGAGGATCGGCTGCGTGTTCGAGGCGCGAATGAGGCCCCAACCGTCGTCGAACAGCACGCGCGCGCCGTCGACGTCGATCACCTCGTGCGACTTCTTGAAGTGTTCCGTCACCGCCGACACGAGGCGGAACTTGAGCGACTCGGGGCAGTCCACCCGCAGCTCCGGCGTCGTGTACGTCTTGGGGACGTCCGCGAGGAGCGCGGAGATCGGCTGGTCGGTGTTCGAGAGGATCTCGAGGAGCCGCAGCCCGGAGTAGATGCCGTCGTCGAACCCGAAGAAGCGGTGTTTGAAGAAGATGTGCCCGCTCATCTCGCCCGCGAGCGCGGCGCCCGTCTCCTTCATCTTGTCCTTGATGAGGCTGTGCCCGGTCCGCCACATGATGCCCGTGCCGCCGTGCTTCTCGATGTCGGCGTAGAGCGTCTTGCTGCACTTCACCTCGCCGACGATCGTCGCGCCGGGCACTTCCGCGAGCACCGCGCGCGAGAAGAGGATCATCATCTGATCGCCCCACATCACGGTGCCCTGCTCGTCCACGGCGCCGAGGCGATCCGCGTCCCCATCGAAAGCGATGCCGACGTCCGCCTTCCCCTCGATGACCGCCTTCTTGAGGTCCTCGAGGTTCGACTCGACCGTGGGATCCGGGTGATGGTTCGGGAAGGTCGAGTCCATCTCGCAATACAGCGGGACGACCTCCACGCCGAGCTTCTCGAGGATCGGCACCACGAACGGCCCCGCGGTCCCGTTGCCGGCGTCCGCTACGACCTTCAGCTTGCGATCGCCCAAGCGGATGTTCTCGACGCACCAGTCGATGTAGTCCGGCGACACGTCCTGCTCGGTCGCCTCGCCGACGCGCCCGGCGTCGCCGTAGTCGTTCGACTCGATGATCTTCCGGAACGCCTGCACGTCGGGCCCATGCACGCTGCGCGTCCCGATCGAGATCTTCAGCCCGTTGTACTCCGGCGGGTTGTGCGAGCCGGTGATCATGATGCCGCCGTCCGCCGCGAGGTGGTGCAGCGAGAAGTAGAGGATCGGCGAGGTGCAGGTGCCGATGTCCACGACGTCCACGCCGCCCGCGTTGAGGCCGGCGATCAGGCGCTTCGCCAGGCGCGGCGAGTGTTCGCGGCAGTCGCGGCCGACCGTGATCTTGCGGACGCCCTGCTCGCGCGTGAAGGCCGCGTAGGCGCGGCCGATCTTCTCGACGGCGTCCTCGGTGAGCTGCTCGTCGACGAGCCCTCGGATGTCGTACTCGCGGAAGATGGTGGGATCGACTGAGCTCATAGCAGGTCCTTCTCTTCGTTCTTCTCGAGCCGCGCGACGACCTTCTTCACGTCTTGCGACTGCCCGCGCTTCATCACCAGGAGCGCGTCGGGAGTGTCCACGACCACGATGTCGTCCAGGCCGACCACCGCGATCTTCCGCCCGGCCCGCGCGTCGACGAAGCCGTTCTTCACGCCTTCGAGCAACACGTCGCCGAGCGCTACGTTGCCGTCGGCGTCCGCCTCGTAGACGTCCTTCGCGGCGTCCCAGGATCCGACGTCCGACCACCCGAACTCCGCCGGCATCACCAACGTGCGCGACGACGGCTCCATGACCGCGGTGTCGATCGGCGCCTTCACGAGCGTCGGGTAGATCGTGTAGATCGCGCCCGGGTCCGCTTCGAGGGCGTCCAGGCCCTTCGCGAGCTCCGGGACGTGGGCCGTGATCTCTTCGTCCATCACGCGCGCCGGGAACACGAACATGCCGGCGTTCCAGAGGTAGCCGCCCTCGGCGAGGTACTTCTCGGCCGTCGCGGCGTCGGGCTTCTCGACGAAGCGATCCACCGCGTGGACCGGCTCGCCGCGGCTGTCTCCGCGGGCCTCGCCCTGGCGGATGTAGCCGTAGCCGGTCTCGGGGCGGTCCGGGATGATGCCGAACAGGACGATGCGGTCGGTCGCGGCCTCGAAGGCCGCGTCGAGGTACGCGGCGAAGCGCGCGGTGTCGCGGATGAAGTGATCGGCGGGCAGGACCGCGATGCGAGCGTCCCGATCCTTCGCGAGGATGTGGCGCGTCGCCCAACCGATGCACGGCGCGGTGTTGCGGCCGGTCGGCTCCACGAGGACGTTCTCGGGCGGGACGCCGACGAGGTCGTCGCGGGCGTGGTCGGCGTGCGCCGCGCCCGTCACCACGTACAGGTGCTCGAGCGGGACGACGCCCTCGAGGCGCGCGGCGGTCTCCGCGAGGAGCGACCGCTCGGACCCGATCGACAGGAACTGCTTGGGCCGCGCCCTCCGGCTCGCCGGCCAGAAGCGGGTCCCGGACCCGCCGGCCATGATCACCACGTACCGCACGCCGGAGGCGTTAACACGCGGCGTGGCGGCGAGAAAGACGGTCTCGGCGCGCTACCGTCGACGCGAGACGGTGCCCCCGATTTGCACACGAAGTGCAAGCGCGCTCGCACAAGTCGGGAAGCGGTCGCGCAACGGCGGTGTGCGGCGCCAAGGTGGGGGTTTGGCACGACGAGTGCGTAGGGCGCCCCCCATGGAGGGACTTCTCGACTCATGAACTTCGACCGCACCACCTTCGTCTTCGCGGGCCTCGCGCTCGCCGCCTGTCAGGGCACTTCGGAGCCCGTGGCCACCACCGGCGACGAGCTGTCGGCGCCGATCTGTCGCGCGCCGCGGGCCGTGGATCCGCGCCGCTCGCTGTACGTCACGGACCAAGCGATCCTCGACGGCAGCGCCGGCCGGGACTTCAGCCTGCTCTTCACCCTGAACCAGCTCGCCGCTCAGTCCGGCGACCCGACCCTCACCGGCCTCGATCTGTTCGAGCAGTGGTGGGACACCCAGAACCTCGAGCCCGGCTTCGGCGACGGACCGCACTGCCAAGATCCATTCAATGGATTCGAGAACCAGTGCCCGCGCTCCGGTGAGGGCAACCAGGCCGACCCCGCGATCTCCGCGGCGCAGCTCGCGAGCTACACGCCCATCGCGGTGGTGAACCGCTTCGATCTCGCGCCGCCCGACGGCAGCAACTGCGGCGAGTACCGGATCGTCTACGGAAAGACGAGCCTCGGCACCCGCAACCTGCCCATCTTCGAGGCCAAGCTCCCCAATCCGAACCCGGGGTGCGGTCTGCAAGCCTGCTTGCCAGTCCAACAGATGTGGGAGCGGCTGTCGCGCATCGACGATCCCGTCGTTCGCGCGCGGCGCCTGCACAACTTCTTCTTCCGCGGGCTGAAGGGCTTCGCGCCGGTGGTCCACGTCGATCACTACGCGGGCGAGAGCGGTGGCGTGTACGGCGGCGGCGCGAGCGGACAGATCCGGACGAACCAGTTCATGCAGGGGCCGTGGAACCTGCGTGAGTTCCGCCTCGAGCGCTCGAACGGCGCCGCCGATCCGCGGACGGGAATGAACGGCGCGCCCGGCTCGAGCCCCGCGATCGCCTCGTCGCTGATCTTCGTGCCCGAGACCGTGAAAGCGAACCCGTACGGGCGCCTCTTCAACGGCGCGCTCCCCGGGAGCAACGACCCGCTCGCGCAGCACGCGGCGGAGTTCCAGCGGCACTTCCTCGACCAGGTGGACACGCTCGCGATCAACGACCTCAACCGCTTCAGCTACAGCGTGCCGGACGTCTTCAACGCGGGTGAGAGCCAGATGTTCGGCAGCGCGCCGACCGACTACCTCGCGCAGTTCGATCAAGACGGCGGCGATTCGCCCTTCCGCACCGAGCTCGACGCGCGCGCCGAAGAGCACGGCCTCACGTCCGACGACATCGTGAACCGCGCGATGGCGCTATCGTGCGGCGGCTGCCACCAGGAGTCGGTCGGCCGGAACCTCGGCGGCGGCCTCGTCTGGCCGAACAGCCTCGGCTTCGTGCAGGGCAGCGAGTTCGCGACCGAGACCGGACCCAACGGCCCGCGCTTCGTCATCTCGCAGGCGCTCACCGACGTGTTCCTCCCGCACCGGCAGTCGGTGATGGAGGCGTTCCTCGCGCGCGCGTCGTGCGCGGAGTGCGCCGCGCCGATCGAAGTGGACGGCGTGATCGCGTCCCCGGTCGCGGCGGGCGATGCACCGGCGGACGGTTCGGACGGCGCGCGCGCCGCGCAGGATACGACGGCGACGATCGGTGGCCGCACGGTCCACTGAGCGGGACCGGGCGCAGGGAGGGTTCGTGCTACCCTCCCTGCGCTTGGCCTCCGACCTCCAGGACGCCCCGACGATCACCCGCCACCGCCTCACGCAGGCGCCGGTGCGTCTGTGTCTGGTCGTCGTCGGCGAGGGGACGGTGTCCACGCAGCCGCTCCCCGAGTCGGGGACGGTCACGATCGGGCGCGCGGAGACGAACGACGTCCGCATCGACGACCCGTCGGTCTCGCGCGAACACGCGAAGCTCTACGTCGACGCGACGATCGAGATCGAGGACCTCGGGAGCGCGAACGGGACGCACGTCGACAAGGAGCGGATCCTGCCGCGCCGGCGCGTCGAGGTGCGCCCCGACCACGTCATCCTCCTCGGGTCGTCCATGGCGATCGTGCAGCGGAGCGCCTCGGTGCGGCCGCGGCGCCTGTGGACCCACGACTACTTCGAAGCGCGCATCGAGGACGAGTGCGAGCGCGCGCGGACCACGCGCTCCACATTCGCGGTGCTCCGATTGCACGTCGCGGGCCCCCACGACGGCGGCGTGCAGCGCGCGCTCGCGTCGGAGCTGTCTTCGGTCGACGTCGTCGCAGCGTACGGCCCGCACGAATACGAGGCCTTGCTCGTCGACGCGTCCCCCGAGCGCGCGCGCGAAGTCGTCGAACGCATCACGCTCGCGCTCGAGGATCTCGACCTCACCACGCGCGTCGGCCTCGCGGTCTACCCGGAGGCGGGCACCACGCCGGAGGCGTTGATCGCGAACGCCTGCGAAGCGGTGCGCGCGCCGAACTCGCCCGCGCCGCCCGGCGGCGCCCCGGTCGTCACCGAGGATCCGGCGATGCGCGAGCTGTACCGGGTCGTGGATCGAATCGCAGCCGGGACGATCAGCGTGATGCTCCTCGGCGAGACCGGCGTCGGCAAAGAGATCGTCGCGGAGGCCGTGCATCAACGCTCGAGTCGACGCGGCGCGCCGTTCGTACGTCTCAACTGCGCGGCGCTCTCGGAGGCGCTCCTGGAGAGCGAGCTGTTCGGGCACGAGAAGGGCGCGTTCACCGGCGCCGACGCCACCAAGCCGGGGCTCCTCGAGACCGCCTCCGGCGGGACGGTGTTCCTCGACGAGGTCGGCGAGCTGCCGCTGGCGTTGCAAGCCAAGTTGCTCCGCGTGATCGACGAGCGGAAGGTGTTGCGAGTGGGCGGCCTCGCGCCGCGCCCGATCGACGTGCGGATCGTCTCCGCGACCAATCGCGACCTCGAGCAGGAGGTGCTGAATCGCGCCTTCCGCGCGGACCTCTTCTTTCGCTTGAATGGAATCTCGCTGGTCATCCCGCCGCTGCGGAAGCGGCGCTCCGAGATCCTCCCGCTCGTGCATGCGTACGTCGACCACCTCAGTCGCGCGATCGGCGTGCCGCGCCCCGCGCTGAGCTCGGACGCGCTCGGGATGCTCGAGCGGTACAGCTGGCCGGGGAACATCCGCGAGCTGAAGAACTTCATCGAGCGCGCGATCCTGCTGTGTACCGACGGGACGATTCGGCCGGAGCACCTCCCCGTGGAGAAGATGCGCGCTACGCTCCTCTCGGCGGAGCCCGAGAGCCCGCCGCGCCCGGACCCGCGCCCGCGACCCGACGACGACCTCTACCTCGACGACGGCCCCGAGGCCGCGCTCACCGTCACCGAGCGCCGCGAGCGCCGCGCGATCGTAGAGGCGCTCGAGGCGTGCGGCGGCAACCAGACCGCCGCGGCGAAGCGCATCGGCGTGTCTCGCCGGACGCTCGTCTCACGCCTCGACAAGTACGCGATCCCCCGCCCGCGCAAGACCGTGGGCTGAGGCACGAGGGCGCGGCGAGGCATCTGGCCACACTTTCGGGCGCCGTCTCGGCCCCCCGACCGGTGGCGCGGCGCCTGCACTGAACGTCTGCGTGTCCTTCCCCGCTCGCGCTCGCCGGTGGTTCGCCTTCGTGGCGACCGCGTCTATCGCCCTGATCGCCTCCGCGCTCGCGGCGCTGCACCTCCCGCCCGTCCAGCGGCGCGTCCTCGACGTCGTCGAAGGCGCGGTCTCCGATTCGATCCACGGCGCGCTCCACATCGGCGATCCCGCGGGCGGGCTGCTGGTCGGGACGTTCGAGGTCGGGCCCTCCCGCCTCGACGACGCCGAAGGCCGCGCGCTCGTCGAAGTGGAGTCGGTCGAGGTCGACTTCGCGGTGTTCCGCTCGATCTTCGCCTGCGCGCTGATCGCCGAATCCGTCCGGATCCGCAGCCCGCGCGTGTGGATGGAGGTCGACGCGGAGGGCAACAGCTTCAGCCGCCTCGCGAAGGGGCCGCCCACCCCGCCGTCGGGCGGTCCGAGCTTCGGACCGCTCTCGATCGTCGTCGATCGCGCGACGATCGAGGGCGGCGCCTACGCGCTCGACAACGAGGGCGGTTCGCTCGAATGGAACGACGTCGACGCGACCTTCGAGGGGCGCCTCGACCCCGAGCGCATCTTCGCCGCCGTCGAGGAGATCGCCGCGAGCTCCCCGCTCTTCGCCGACCGCACCCGCGTGCGCGGGCAGGTCACGATCGATCCGGACCGCCTCTTCGGGCGGGCGTTCGTCTTCGACGACGCCGGCACCACCGTCGACCTGACCTCCGCGAACCTCGTGTACGAGGGCGTCGCGATCGACGCGCGCTTCGACGCCCACGTCGCGCCGCCGACCGTTGCGCACTACGCCGACGCCGTCGACGTGGCGGCCGACCTCCGCGGCACTTTCGCGCACGCCCCCGCCGGCGCGTGGGAGATCGACGCCGAGGGCCGCGTCCACGACGCGCCGATCGACATCGAGGCCACGGCCGAAGACGACTTCGGCGCCCTCCTCGCCGACGTGACCGCCGGCCCCGGCCTCGACCTCGCCCGCCTCCACCCGAACCTCCCGAGGACCCAGCTCGACGTCGACGTGCAGGCCGACCTGAGCGACTTCGACGCCCTCACGGGCGAGGCCCACGTGAAGCTCTCCGGTCGCGTCGACGCACCCGGCGAGCAGCCCTCACTCGACGTCCGCGCGCTCGTCGCCGACGTCACCGCCGACGCCGGCGCGCTGCGCGCGACCGCGAAGCTCGACGCGAACGGCGCCGACCTCGACGCCAACGCGACCGGACGCCTCGACGCCGAAGGCTTCAGGCTCGACCGCGCGCGCGCGACGTTCTCGGTGGACCGCCTCGCCGCGCTCCTCGGTCGCCTCGCCCCGGTCGACGGGCGCGTCCGCGGGACCGCGACGCTCGACGGGCCGATCGATCGCCCCGCCCTCTCGGCGCGCGTCGACGCGAGGCACCTCGCGTTCGGCGACGCGCGGGTGGGCCGCCTCGACGCCGAAGTCGATCTCCGCGGCGAAATCGACGACCCGGTGGGTGACGCGCGCGTCCGCGCCCGCGGCGTCTCCGTGAGCGACGCGCTCCTCGGTCGCGTCGACCTCCGCGTCGAACGCGAGGCCGGACAGCCCTTCGACGTCCGCGTCACGTCGCGCCGCGGGCGCGGCTTGCTCGAACGCACCGACGCACGCTTCGCCGTCGCGCTCGCCGGCGCCGACGTCCGCACCGAAGTACAGCGCCTCCGCCTCCGCGCGCTCGGCTCGGACTGGCGCGTCCGCCGCGGCGCGAAGGTCGCGCTCACGAAGAGCGCGTCGAGGCTCCGCGTCGAGGACCTCGCGCTGTTCACCGACGACGCGCGCATCACGGCCGACGCCGAGCTCGACCTCGCGCGCGGACGCATCCTCGCGCTCGACGTGACGGTGCCCGAACTGCACGTCGACGCCCTGCGCCGCGCCGGCTTCGTGCCGCACGGCCCGATCGACGGCGCGATCTCCGCGCGCATCGCGAAGCAAAAGGAGACGCTGCGCGCCGACGTCAGTGTGTTCGGGCGCGACATCGGCCGAGGCCGCGCGGTCGCGCGCGTCGCGATCCCCGCGCGGCCCTTCGAGCCGCAGTCGTGGCAGCGCCTCGCGGTCGACGACATCCGCCGCGTCCGCCTCGACCTCGCCCGCCTCGACGTCGGCGAAGTGCAGCGGATGTTCGGCCTCGACCCCGTCGTGCGCGGAGCGGCCTCGGGCGGCGTAGCGTTCCGGCGCGGTCACCTCGAACGCGGCGCGCTCGATCTCTCCGAGGCGAAGATCCTCGGCGTCTCCGAGGACGTCGCGTTCTACATCAGCATCGAGACGCCCGACGACGCGTGGGCCCGCGTGCGCCTCACCGGCGTGCTCGACGGGCAGCCCGTGTTGAGCACGAAGCTCTCGCTCGACATCGCCCCGGCGCGCCTCCGCCGCGACGGACTCGAAGCGATCGCCTACGCCGACTTCGCCTCCGAGACCCACTTGTCCGCGTTCCCGCTCTCCGCGCTCGAACAACCCCGCGCGATGTCGGGGACGGTGACCGGGACCATCGCCGTCGCGCGGCGCGGGCGCGCGATCGCTCTCGACGTCCGCGCGAACGCTCACCGCGCGCGCTGGGACGTGCGGTGGCCCGAGATGGACCTCGACATCGACGGCCGCGCCGCGAACGGCCAAGCCACGCTCGACGCCCGCCTGGACGCGGGCGAGGCCGGTCGCCTCGAACTCACGGCGCGCGGCGAGACGCCGAAGGACTCCGCGGACCTCGCCGCGTGGTCCGCGCTCCGCCTCGACGACATCGCTCAGGTCGAGCTGCACGCCGACAACGCGCACCTCGCGCTGTGGGCGGACGTGCTCGAGATGCCCGAGCTCCGCGGTGTGGTCGGCGCCGACGTGAAGCTCGGTCGCGCGGGCCGCGTGGGCGAAGCGACCGCGCGCCTCGACGGGTTCTCGATGTCCGAGACGGACGCGTCGATCGACGCACGCGCCTACATCGACGCGCAGCCGAACCGCACGCGGATCGAGGCGACCGCGTTCGCCGACGACCGCCCGCTCCTCGACGCCGAGGCCTCCACGCCGTTGAGCCTCGCGCGCCTCACCTCCACGTCGTCGAAGGCGATCGCGGATCTCCCCGTGGAGGCGGACGTGAAGGCCGCGAAGATCCCGATGAAGCTGATCGCGCGCCTCCTCGGCGCGAAGGAGGACGTGGACGGCGACCTCGCGCTCGTAGGCAAGCTGTCGGGTGCACTCGGCGATCCCAAGCTCGAGGCGCACGTCCACTCCGCCAACATGCGCATCGGCAAGTCCGAGTTCGAACACTTCGCCGTCGACTTCTTCCTGAACGAGCGGAAGGTCGGCGCCGAGGCGAGCCTGCGCCAACGCGAGGGCGGGCGCCTCGTCCTCGACGGCACGGTCGGCCTCGGCGACGACGACACGCTCCTCGTCGACATGATCGCGAACGACTTCGACCTCGCGTTCCTCTCGCTCGTCTCCGGCGCCGGGAGCGCCACGTTCGGCGGCGTCGCCGGCAAGATCGACGGCGAGGTCGAGATGAGCGGCGGCAAGTCCTCGCCGCTCGTCGCGGGCGTCATGCGCCTCGTCGACGTGCGCGCGGTGCTCGTCCACCCGATCCCCCCGATGGAGGACATCGACGGCGAGTTGATCTTCGAAGACCAACGCATGCGCTTCGCGCTCCGCGGCGCGTCGGGCGACGGGCGGTTCACGTTCGAGGGCCAGGCCGCGGGCGGGCCCAAGGGCCTCGAGATGTCGTCCGAGCTCGAGATCGACGACGTCGCGGTCGCCGCGGGGCCGAAGATCCTCGAGACGGACCTGACCGCCGAGATCGAGCTCGCGCTCGCCGAGCGCCTCGACATCGACGTCGTCATCCGCGACGGCAACGTGAAGCTCCCGACCAAGGGCGCGACCGAGCGGCTCCCGGTCGAAGACCTCGAACACGTCGTCCTCGTCGACGAGCTCCAAGAGGAGCCGCCACCGCGCGAGACGGAGGGCGAGGACACGAGCGGTTCCGCCCTCGCCTACCGCGTCCAGGTCCGGACAGCCGGCCAACTCCCGATCCGCAGCCCGGACCTCAACGCGAACGTCGTCGCGGACATCACCGTCGCTCAGTCCGACGGCGCGCCGCTCACGACCGGCTTCGTCGAGGTCACGTCCGGTACCGTCAATCTGTTCGGCCGGCAGTGGGTCATCGACAACGCGGACGTCCGCCTCGCGGCGGGGCGCGACACCGAGCCGCGCCTCGACATCCGCGTCCGGCACGACTTCCCGACGGTGACCGTCTACGTCTCGGTCTCCGGTCCGCCGTCCAACCCGCGCGTGCGCTTCAGCTCGGACCCCGGGATCTATTCACAAGACCAGCTGATCGGCTTCGTCCTCGGCGGTACGCCCGGGGCCGCTCAGGAGGACGCACCGCTCGCGGACCAGGCGGTCGGCGCCGCGACCGGGTTCCTGCTCGGGCAGGTGCAATCGCGCCTGCAAGACAAGTTGCCGATCGACACGATCTCCGTCGAGCTCGACGACTCCGCCTCGGCCGAGGCGGTGAGCGTCGGCAAGTGGATCAGTAGCCGGATCTTCGTCGCGTACAACCACCGCATCGCGCCGGAGACCGACGAGAACACGAACGCGGGTCTCGTGCAGTTCCGCCTCGGGCGAGGCTGGATGCTGGAGACGACGTACGGCGACCGCGGCAACGGCAGCGCCGACCTCCTCTACCGGAAGCGGTTCTAGTCATGCGCGCGCGCTTCGCCCTGCTGCTCGCTCTCCCTCTCGGCGTGGCCTGTGTCTCCGGGCCGCAGTCCCCGCCGGCGGTCGCCGACGTCGAGATCGCGACGAAGTCCCCCGCCGACGTCGACGTCGACACGCTGAAGGAGGGCCTCGAGAATCACCCGCCGCGCGGCATCGTGTTCCGGGAAGTCGCCGACTACGAGCCGCTCGCGCTCGACTTCGACAAGAGGCGCATCGAGACGTTCTTCGCGCGGCACGGCTACTACGCCGCGAAGGTCGTGGACATCGCGGTCGAGGAGGAGGACGAGGCCGCGACGATCCGCTTCGAGGTCGAGCCCGGCCCGCGCTCCGAGCTCACCGACATCGACATCGAAGGCGCCCCCGACCAGGCGCTGATCGACCGCCGCTCGCTGCGGCTGTGCTCCCTCCTCGAAGTCGGTCAGCGCGTCGACTACGACAAGCTGGTCGAGGCCGAGAAGCGCATCAAGGCGCGCCTCAACAACCAGGGCTACGCGAAGGCGAAAGTCGCGCCGCGCCTCCAGGTCGAGCGCGCGTCCGGGAAGGCCATCGCGCACTTCGACGTGAAGACCGGTCCCCTCACCTACTTCGGTGACGCGTTGACGAGCACGACGTCCGGGCTCCCCGAGTCGTTCGTGGCGAACCGCGTCGCGTGGACGTCCGGCGACGTCTTTTCACCGCCCGAGCTCGAACAGACGCGCGCGCGTCTGCTCCGCACCGGCCTCGTCGACGACGTACGCTTCGTCGAACGCGACGGCCCGCGCGCCGACGTCCTCGACGTGAAGATCGAGCTCGCCCGCGGCAAGCCGCGCGAGTTCACGATCGGCGCCGGCGTCGGCCTGCAGCGATCCTTCTACGAGGTGCGCGGCCGCATCGGTTACCGGCACAAGAGCTTCCTGGATCCGCTCACGACCGTCCGCCTCGAGGCGCGGCCCGCCTACGCAATCTTCAACAACGCC
>JAUHYN010001126.1 GCA_030426505.1 bacterium
CGGGTCCGTGGGACGACGATCGTCCGCCGGCTGGTCGGCTGCGCCCGACTTACTCGAGTGAGAGCCCATCCGCGTAAGTCCCCCCGGCGCCCCTCACGCCGCGCGGTGCGGACAGATTGTCACGCTTTCACGAAGACCGGCAATCGCTAGCGACGTCGCTTGGGGCCGCGCTTCTTGGGCTTTTGCCCCTTCGATTTGGCCTTCGGCTTGGGGGGCGTCGCCTTGCTCTTGGTCTTGCCGTCCACCTTCGGTCCGCGAGGTCCGCGCCGCGGGGCCTTGGCCGCGACCTTCGGCTTCGACCCGGTCTCCTCGCCATCGACGTGCGCCAACGCCAACTCCACCTGGCGCCGGCCGATGTTGACCGACTTCACCTCGAACACCAGGCGGTCCCCGAGGACGAAGCTCTGCCCGCGGTGCTTGCCGAGGAGCATCGAACCGAACTCGTCGAGCTCGTAGTAGTCGTCGGGGAGGGAGCGCACCGGGACCAGGCCCTCGATGAACGGCGCGTCGAGTGCCGCGAAGAGGCCGAATCCGGCGACGCCGGTGATCGTTCCCTTCAACTGGTCGCCGACATGACGTTGCGCAATCAACGCGCGGTCGAGGTCCATCGACTGTCGCTCGGCCTGCATCGCCTGGCGCTCGGTGTCCGAGGTGTGCGTCGCGATCTCTTCGAGCCGCGCGAAGGAGTACGGCGCCGCCTCGCCCTGGAGGACCCGCTTCAGGATCCGATGCACCACGAGGTCCGGGTACCGGCGGATCGGCGAAGTGAAGTGCAGGTAGTGCTGGGCCGCCAGTCCATAGTGGCCCTCCGACTCCGGCGCGTACCGCGCTTGCGCGAGCGCGCGCAGCAGCAGCGAGTGGAGCGCGCGCCCGAACGGGTGGTCGCCGAACGTGTCGAGGAGCCGCGCGATCTCGCCCGGCCGCGGCGCCTTCGACAGCTTCGCGGTGATGCCGAGGTTGTCGCAGAGCGCCACGAAGTTCGCGAGCTTCTCAGGGTCCGGCGACTCGTGGATCCGGAACATCGACGGCAGGTCCTTCTCGACGAAGTACGCCGCGACGGCCTCGTTGGCCGCGAGCATCAGATCCTCGATCAAGCGGTGCGCGTCGTTGCGGTCGCGGCGCTTCGCGTCGATCGGGAGGCCCTTGTCGTCGAAGACGACGTACGCCTCCGGCAGATCCAGATCGATCGCACCGCGCCGCAGCCGACGCTCGAGGAGCTTCTGCGCGATGCGCGCGAGCAACAGCAGCGTGGGCAGCAACCGCTCACACTCTTCGTCCGGCGTGCCCTCGAGCGCCGCCGCCACGCGCGTGTACGTGAGGCGCGCGTGCGAACGCATCACGGCCGGCCCGAACTTCTTGCCGGTGACGCGCCCACTCTTGTCGAGCGTGAGCTCGGCGAGCATGCACAGCCGGTCGACGTTGGGCTTCAGCGAACAGAGGCCGTTGGAGAGCGCCTCCGGGAGCATCGGGATCGCGCGGTCGGTGAGGTACGTGCTCGTGCCTCGGCGGAACGCTTCGTCGTCGAGCGCGGTGCCCGGCTGGACGTAGTGCGAGACGTCCGCGATCGCGACGTACAGCTTGTAGCCGTGCTCGTGGCGCACGGCGCAGACCGCGTCGTCGAAGTCCTTCGCGGTCTCGCTGTCGATCGTGACGAGCGGGAGGTCGCGGACGTCGCGGCGGCCGCGGATGTCTTCTTCGCTCGGCTCGGTCCCGTACTTTGCGGCGTCGTCTTCGACGGCCTGCGGGAAGCCGCCGTCGAGGTTGTGCTCGATCAGGAGCTTCTGCATCTCCGTCTCGCGCTCACCGGGGTGGCCGAGCACCTTTCGGACGCGCCCGATCGGCGCGGTCCACGCGCTTCGGGCGTCCGCGTCGAGCTCGATCTCCACGAGCTGACCGTCGGTCGCGCCGTTCGTGTGTGCGCCGTCGATGATCAGGTCGTGGACGACCCGCTTCTTCTGAACGAGCGCCGCGTGCGCGGGCGGGAGGTCGAGCTCGACGAAGCACGCCTGCCCCACGCGGCGGAAGATGCCGATGTGGCGCTCCTGCTCGCGGGCGAGGATCTCTTCGATCTTGCCGTAGTGTTTGCCGCGGCGGCCGCGGACGACGATGACCACCCGGGCGCGGTCGCCGGGTTCGACCCGTTCGATGTCCTCGGGGAGGAGCTCGATCGGCTGGACCTTGCCCTTCTTCTTGGCGGCGTCGGGGACGAGGTAGAAGACCCCGCGGTAGTCGAGTTGGACGACGCCCTCGACGACGGAGTCGGCGCGGGAGAGTCGGTAGAGTTTGCCGGGCTGACGTTCGACGTCGCCCTTGCGGATCAGCCCCTTGAGGACGCGCTTGGCTTCCTTGTGCTGTTTCTCCGGGATTGTGGCCCGGTCCAGGAGCTCGCGCAGGGAGAAGGAGCGCGAGGGCGCCGAGCGGAGCACGGCGATGAGGTTTTCTTCCATTCGCCCCGCGGAGTAGCACGCCGGCCCGAGCGATTGCAGCGAATTCGCGTATTGACGGGTGTGACGCACCTCGTTATCAATCGACCTCGGCAATGCGGCCCTCCTTCATCGGTCTCTGTTGTCTGTGTCCCAGCGGCTGCTGGGCGTAGGTCTCCCTGAGCGAGACCGGACCGCCGGGCAGCCGCGTTCTTCGACGCCACGACCCCTGATTCGAAGACTGTAGACCGTCGCCCCAGCGCACGCGCGCGGGCGCCGAAGGAGCCCGAAGATGTCCGTCATCCACATCATCCACGAGAACGACGCCTGGACCGCCCCGCTCGAGATCGAGCTGCAGCGCCTGTCGCTGCCCTACGAGGCCTGGTTCCTCGACCGCGGACACATCGACCTGTCGAAGGCCCCGCCCGAGGGCGTCTTCTACAACCGGATGAGCGCGTCGTCGCACACGCGCGACCACCGCTACGCCCACGAGTACACGTCGGCGGTGGTGGCCTGGCTCGAGCGCTACGGGCGCCGCGTGCTCAACGGGACGCGCGCGAACCAGCTCGAGGTCACGAAGGTCGGACAGTACGCCGAGCTCGAGGCGCACGGCGTGAAGACGCCGCGCACGATCGCGGCGCTCGTGCGGGACCACATCGTCG